>NZ_NMOK02000024.1:0-193255 GCF_003399985.2 Paenibacillus sp. ATY16
ACGAAGTGTCTACTTTTTAGTTTAAGTCCAATTTTGAAGCAAAGAGGCGAATAGAGCGCATTACGCTGGATGGAATCCAACGTAGCCTCAATTCGCCTCTTTTTCTGGTTATTTTATTGGACAAAATCCAATGGACCGCAGCAAAAGTGGGGGGCGCCAAGTGTCCTTTCGAAAGGGCTTTATCCCTGCAGCTCAAACGCCTCGGCAATCAATCGGTACGACTTCTTGCGAGCTTCGAAGTTGTGGATCGAGCTCATGACAAGTACTTCATCCGCTTGGTATTGCTCGGCCATCTTCAGTATGCCGGCTTTGACCTGTTCCGGCGTGCCGATAACTCTCCGCTCGCGAGCCCGGTTAATCCGGTACAGGTCGGACTCCGTATACGGATAATCGTAAGCCGTCTTTACGGATGGGAAGCTGAGCTGGTCGATGCCGTTCTCCAGCAGAAGGAAGAATAGATCCGTGCTGAGCGCAAGCTCGTTAGCCTCTTCCTCCGTATCCGCGCAAATGGCCAGAACGGCGATCATCGAATGCGGCCTGTCGTACAGCACGGACGGCTCGAAATTCTCATGGTAATGCTTCATCGCGGTCTCGCCGCCCGGCGTACCGAAAAACTGCGCAAACGCGTAGTTCGTTCCAAGCTGCGCGGCAATCCGGGCGCTCTCGTAGCTCGAGCCAAGCAGCCAGACCTCTGGTACCTGCTCGATGGAAGGAGCGGCATGCAATCCGGCAAAAGGATGGCCTTCCGGCATTTTTCCCCGGAGGTAACCGATTAAATCGATAATTTGCTGTGGATACTTGTTAATATCCACAAACTTGTTTTCCTGAAGCGCACGGGTCGCTGTTGGCATGCCGCCGGGGGCACGGCCAAGGCCAACATCGATTCGGCCAGGATGAAGAGCTTCGAGCAGCTTGAAGTTCTCGGCAACCTTGTAGGAGCTGTAATGCGGCAGCATGATGCCGCCGGAGCCTACGCGGATGCGCGAGGTTGCCGCGGCCAGATGGGCGATCAGAATTTCCGGGCTGGAGAAGGATAGCATTTTACCGGCATGATGCTCGGAGATCCAGTAACGGCCGTATCCCAGTCTTTCCGCTTCTTGTGCCAGACGGGTCGTGTCCGCCAGCGTGGAAGCTGCATTCTGTCCTTCGTTAATATGTGACTGGTCGAGAATACCCAGTTTGATCATGAGTGCGGTGCACCTCCTGTGCATGTAAGTATGTGCAACCTTGATTATACCCTAATTCGCGAACTGTTACAAAAATAAGTACAGTAGGCGTCAGGGCCGCATCCCGTGCCGCAAATATTGACTTCAGGCGCTATAAAGGGTATTATTACACAAGCTTGAATACGAATAGTAAGGGTGAAGATCTTGAATTCGAAACTTCAAATTAAGAGCGTAACCTTAGCGGACAAAGACCTGAAATCCGGTTTATTCCAGTACATTATGACGCTTGCCGACGGCTCCAGAGCAAGACTTTTCTACAGCAACAAGCCAGAGTGGCATCTGACAGGCGTAACGCGTCTGCTCAACGTTCCATGCCCGCTGTGCATGAAAGACTACTACTGCGGCTGCTTTGAGAAAAATGCAGAGCTGTTCGACCGTCAAGTGAATGAGCATGATTTTATTCCTGCTTCCATGAGAGCTTAAGCTTTCTAAAAATGATGAAACGGCTTCTGCCAGTGTGAACCATTGTCCTCAAGGACGGCGATTCACCTGGGCAGAAGCCGTTTGTCGTTTTGCCGATTACTAAACGATATTCATTCTAATGCTCCTCCTTCCACGATGTTAAAGTAATAATTGATCTGGTCCTCGCACACGGACATTCTATCTAGAGACTGCGGCGCACATACGATCAGGCGGGTTGCCGTCACCGGAAGCTGATTATCTCCAATAGGGTAGACGCCTTTTTCATTAACGCCAAAGTTTGACTCATTCTTCATCGCATAACTCGCGAATAACGGATCCAACTCAAGCTTTACATAGCGGTGATCGCCGCCTGCGGGTTTCAGCTTCAACAATTCAAGCTCCTGAACCCTATTGATGAAGTTATCTGCCAGGACGGTTTGTGGAAATTTCAGCCATCCATCCGATATGCTGCGCTTCAGCGTAATGGATTGTTCTGAAGCATGGTAGACAGCGCTTATGTGGGTATAGCGGCCATTTGCAACAGAATCAACGAATTGGAACACTAGCTCCTTCACTTCGCCATTTTCGTCCAACACGGTTTCAAAGCTCTCAATTCGGGCCTGATTGCTTACCGGCGCGCGGGCGATTACCATCTTCAACAAGCCATCCACTCCAAGCTGTTCGACTGATACATGATGCAAAATGTTCTGTTTAGGTGCGGAATCGAAATGATGCACGACAGGAGGCGTAACGATTTGCAGAACATACATAGCTAAACCAAGCAGAGCCGCCTTATCCTTAACCGAGAGATTGGGTCTTGGCTTCCGGAAAAATAGCAGGTAAACTACGAACCCCAGCGGCAGCCGCAATCCGTTCAATGTAAAGGTAAATCCGCCAAGCAGCATATGACCGATCAGCTTCCAGCCCAAGTTTTTCTCCGGTTCCGAGCGTCTGCGGTAAAGCATAATCAGGCAGGCAATAACAAGGAGAGGGATTAGGGCAGACAGCCAAATTGAAATGATCGATTGGTCCAGCTTCGTATACCCGTATAAATAGAATCCCGAGAACCGGACATGAACCCCTTGAGCAAACTTTGCGAGCTGCGTGTCAGGAATATCAATGGATATAGCATTTCCTGGACCTTCGCCGCCTCCGTAAGTTCCTCCGAGCACGTCTTTCCCGGTTGCATCGGTAATTATCCACTCCGGGCCGTTTGTATTGATGAAGCTGTCCTTGGTAATTAGCGCGATATTTAGAATCTGCCCGGATTTCGGGTTCGGATGCGGAACAACATTTAGCTGGATGTACAAATCCTTTTCGCGTTTGCTAACCTTCTCCAACACAATATCCGAATCAAATTTCTTTGCTACAACAAGATTAAGCTTGGTTTCGCCAATTTCCTTCGGAATCCATTCCGGCTTTAGAAAAAACTCTACCGCGACGCCTTCCTTAACCAACGAGAGACTGTACCCGTCTTGGTTAATAATCCGCTGATATACCGCAGAGCTGCGGTTATGGTAGAGCTGGATTAGCTGCACCGCGGTAAAAAGGATAACTGCGGCGAGAATGCCGGCAGCTATTTTCCAAGCTAATTTCCATTTCAATATGCGTACACCCCGCTTTCAATCCGTCTTATGATCCGCTGTATAAACCTATAACTATATACTTTGGAAAAACAAGGAAAGTTGCGATTGAGGAAAAGAATATGAGGCACTGGAACAATAATAATCGAAGGCAGGGGATACCTTGGAGAAAATTCGTCTTCGGGCATGCGCATTAATTGTGGAGAATGACGCGATTCTATTGATCGAGTTCAAGAACGATCATGACGACGGCGTGCATTATAACCTGCCGGCGGGCGGCGTTGAACCCGGGGAAACGCTCGTGGAAGCCGCGAAGCGGGAAGCTATGGAGGAAGCTTGCGTTGAGGTGGAAGTAGGTCCCGTAGCGTTTGTCTATGAATATCAGCCGGCGAAAAATAACTGTATTTACGGCGATACGCATTCGGTAGGGGTTACTTTTGCATGCAAGCTGAAAAAAGGTTCATCACCCCAATTCCCCGATACTCCTGATCCCACCCAGATCGGGGTCAAATGGATCCCGATTTCGGAGCTGCCTGCCATTATGCTGTATCCGGAGATTCAAGAGGATATCATCCATTATTGCCGTGGAGAGGCTTACCGCAATTATGTGGAGGAACACGAGATCCAGCAAAGCAAGCAGAGCAAGCTATGATCAAAAGTGAAGGGGCAGTCCTCAATCAATAAGCGGCTGCCCCTTTGCGCATCACATTTCCTTCAGCGCTTTGACTCCCAGCAGCTTTAATCCGTCTTCGAGAGTTTCGGCCGTCATGCGGACAAGCGCCAGCTTCGCGGCTTGTTCGGCTGTATTGCCGGTAATGATCTTCTCGTGGTGATAGAACCGGTTAAACATCTGGGCGAGCTCGATCAGATAACGGGCGGCAACGGAAGGCTCATAACGCTGCGCGGCTTGCGCAAGCGCATCCGGATAGCGCATCAAGGCCTTCGCCAGCTGCCAGGATGGGTCGCTTTCGGTATAGCGGTAATCGGCAGCATCCGTATATCCACCGGGTTCTACAGGAGCGCTGCTGCCCGCCTTGCGAAGCAAGCTTTGCGTTCTCGCGTAAGTATATTGCACGTAAGGCCCCGTCTCGCCTTCAAAGTTAACGACGTCCTCGAGCGAGAAGTTTACTTCATGGAGCCGCGAGTGGAGCAAGTCGCCAAAGATAACGGCGCCGACGCCAACGGCTTCCGCAACCTCGGCTTTACCGGCGAGAGCAGGGTTCTTGTCCTCGATAATGCGAAGAGCATGAGCTGCCGCTTCATCCAGAACATCCTCCAGAAAGATAACCTTTCCTCTGCGGGTAGACATTTTTTGCCCGTCCATCAGCATCAGGCCAAACGGGATATGCTTGCAATCTTTCGCCCAATCGAAGCCCATCCGCTCGAGCACCAGGAATAACTGGCGGAAATGCAAGGATTGCTCCGCGCCAACCACATACAGCAGCTCATTGCCCAACATCTGATCGTGCCGGTAGATCGCGGTGGCTAGATCGCGCGTGGCGTAGATCGAGGAGCCGTCGGATTTTTTGATGATGCAAGGCGGAAGTCCTTCTTCATCCAGCCGCACAACTAACGCGCCATCGCTCTCCTGGAGCAAGCCTTGACGGGTCAGTTGATCGACTACCGCATCCATCTTGTCGTTATAGAAGCTTTCGCCAAGGTAATGGTCGAAAGCTACGCCGAGGCGGTCGTACAGCTTGTTGAAGGCGGCTAGACTATCCTCGATAAACATTCGCCAATAGCGGTTGGCTTCCGGGTCGCCGCTCTCCAGCTTGACGAACCATTCCCGGGCTTCCGACTCCAGCTCCGGCTGGAGCTCTGCTTCCTCATGGAAACGGACGTATAGCTCGAGGTAGGCTTTAATCGGGTCCTCGGCTTTGCCGGCGGGGGCTCCCCATTTCAGGTAAGCCGTAATCATTTTGCCGAATTGGGTTCCCCAGTCGCCTAGATGATTAACGTTAACCGTATCGTAGCCCACCTTGCGAAGCAGGTTGTAAAGGGCGTTGCCAATCATCGTCGAGCGCAGATGCCCGATGCCAAACGGCTTGGCGATATTGGGGGAGGACATGTCGATAATAACGCGTTTGCCTCCGCCAATCTCCTGTATTTGCGCTCCGCCATTCCGTGCGAATTGTTCGATTACCGCGGCACGGTTGAACTTGAAGTTCAGGTAGGGACCGGCAGCGGATATCGTCCACCGGCTGCTCTCCGGCAGGGAAGCCGCCAGTTGTCCGGCGATTAGCGCCGGGCTTTGCTTCATCAGCTTCGACAAGGCAAAGCAGGGGAAAGCAACGTCGCCAAGCTGCTCGTTAGGCGGAAACTCCAGAAGCTCCTCAATTTGCTGGCTGGATAAAGAGCAGTGCTCCGCCAGGCTGACGGCAATCATTTCTTTTAACATAAGGCAAGCCTCCCGAAAAATGGTGGTCAAAATAAAACATAAAACCCCCGTCTCGTAAGAGACGGGGGTTCATCCCGCGGTGCCACTCTTGTTGCTTGCAGGCAGGCGGAAATGTGAAATAATCGCGCTGCTGGAAGCATCTCGCCGTTGTAACGGTTCTGAACCGGGCAGGCCTACTGAATAAAGGTTCGGCGAGCCATCTCCTGGGTCCTCTTCGCAAAAGGTGCCATCGCCGGCTTTCACCACCCCGGCTCGCTGCTCATGGTCATCGGCTTTGCTACTGTCCCGTTCCTCGATGTTATATAACGACCATCATACTTGATGTTATCTGAATAATCAATCTATTGTTTCATGCGATGGTTAAGAATTTGAATAAACGACTGGCAAGCCACGAAAGTCCGCATCACCGTAATCGGTTGTCCATCCTTATACAAGGCCATGGCGGGAACGGCGCGCAGCTCAAGCGGAGCGGCTGTCTGCGGGAACAGATCGACATTGACCGAAGCAACGGTCATTTCGCCGCGAAGAGAAGGGATGGCGGCCTCGAGCTGTCCGGCAATCGTATGGCAGGGGGTGCAGAAGGTGCTGCGGTACAGAACAAGCACGGAGCCTCCGCTCGCGATTGCTTCCTGCAGCTGTTGATCAGTTAGCTGGTTCAAAGACATAGGACGGTTATCTCCCGTATACTAAGATTGAATGATGTCCTCCATTGTATCATCCCAGCTTCAACTGCTCAATTGCCCCGCGAATGATCCGGCATGAAAAATCCATCCGCCGATCCTCCTCCTGCGTCAAATTAAGCTCAATAATTTCTTTGACGCCGCTGCGGGTAATGATGGCGGGAACGCCTGCCGCAACGCCCGTCTGGTTGTATTCTTGCTCGAGGATAGAGGAGACGGCGATGATACGGTGTTCATCGTACAGAACGGAGCGAGTAATGTAAGCAAGCGCATTGCCGATGCCGTAATGGGTGGAGCCCATGCGGGTGTAAATTTCCCAGCCTGCATTCTTGGTCTGCTCGGCAATTTCATTCAGCTTGAGATGGCCGAACCGGACGGGATGCTGGTTCAAAATATCCTGAATCGGCTTGCCGCCAATCGTCACATGCGACCACGCCGGGAATTGGGATTCCCCGTGTTCGCCC
The DNA here is from genome assembly GCF_003399985.2 of Paenibacillus sp. ATY16. Lineage (NCBI taxonomy): Bacteria > Bacillati > Bacillota > Bacilli > Caryophanales > Paenibacillaceae > Paenibacillus > Paenibacillus sp. ATY16. The sequence goes on from NZ_NMOK02000024.1 coordinate 6,754, forward strand.
AGCACGTAGCCGTGCACGCTGCGCGGGTCGACGGAGAAATGCTCGCAGAGCAGCGTTTTGAGCCGGGCGGAGTCAATGGATGTGCCGGAACCTATAACCTGGCTTCGGGGTAGTCCTGACAGTTTCCATACGATATAAGTAACCACGTCAACCGGATTAGCCGCCGCCAGAAAAATACCGTTAAACCCGCTGCCCATAATCCGCGGAATGATATCGCCATAAATATCTGCGACCGTGCTTAGCATGCCCATCCGGTCCTGGCCTTTGGGCGGATAGCCGCCTGCGGACAAAATAACGACGTCCATATCTGAGCAATCCTCATACGTACCGGTATAAATCTTAGTGCGGGAATGAATAAATTCCATGCCATGCGACATATCGAGCGCTTGGGCCACTGCTCTGTCAGGAGTTCGTCCGATTAGCATGATCTCGTCGCATATCGACTGATTGATAAGGGAATACGCGCAGCTTGAACCCACGTTGCCAACCCCGACGATCGCTATCTTGCGCGCTTTGCTCCTCATGCCCATCCAGCCCCTTACCCAAGTGTTGTTACTTCTAGTATATGGGCTTGCATACCAATGATGTGACGGCGAAGTTACGGTCATGTTTGTCTTTCTTACGCTTCGGATAAGCGGACGAACATAGGTTGTGAGAATGGCGCTTCCGCCGTAAGGCTATGTCTAAAGTCTTGCCGGCGAAAGCGAGGATTAGCGTTAATGCGACTAAAATCTCCATGATCCTACATGATGCGACAAACATATTTAATATATTATATAGATTAATGTGAATTAAGCGAGCTAGAAAAAAGAAGAGATACCTATATTTTGTTTGAAAAGTAAGCTTTTTTGCCCAAATTCCCCCTAAATTCGTTCATTGGTCGTATTGATTGTATATATTAAATATATTATATTATTATATATGAAACCGCTTTCACCTTAAGAGGGAGAGTTATCCGATTCCGCGATTGTGTGTTATCCATTTTAGGAGGTGGAAGAGACAATGATTGTGAATGAGGCAAAAGCCGAAGTTATGCCGATACCCAAAAAAAAGAACCAGACTTGGTCTAGAGTTTGGTATTTCAGGCATGCGTACTTGTTTATGCTTCCAGCTGTTATTTGGTATTTGGTGTTCAGCTATTATCCGATGTATGGCGTTTTAATCGCATTTAAAGATTTTAAGTACAATCTCGGAATAATGGGAAGTCCATGGGAAGGGCTGCGGTTTTTCAAGCAGTTCTTGAATGATTCCAATTTTTATTCCGTCCTCAAAAATACGCTGTCGATCAGCGGTCTTAAGCTGCTGTTCGGATTCCCGGCACCGCTAGTTCTTGCTTTAATGCTTAACGCCGTGATGCGCAGCAAAATCAAGCGCATCTTCCAAACGATTTCTTACCTGCCGCACTTTGTATCCTGGGTCGTAGTCGTAACGCTGATGCAAAAAATTCTTTCTCCCAACGTTGGTCTTGTGAATGACATTCGCGAAAAAATGGGGCTCGATTCGATCTTTTTTATGGGAATGCCGTCCTTATTTTATCCGCTCGTCATTTCCTCCGACATCTGGAAGGGTATCGGCTGGGGATCGATCATTTATTTGGCCGCGTTAACCAACATTGATCCACACTTGTATGAAGCCGCGGAAATAGACGGGGCGGGCCGCTGGAGCAAGCTGTTCAAAATCACGCTGCCAACCTTGGTGCCTACGATCGGCATTCTGCTGATTTTCTCCCTAAGCGGCATTCTGAATGCCGGGTTTGACCAAATATGGCTAATGCAGACGCCAGCTACCTTAAGCGTCTCTGAGATATTGGACACCTACGTGCTTAAGACGGGTATCCAGCAAGGACAATTCGCTTATTCCACGGCGATCGGCTTATTCAAATCGGCCATCTCGCTCATCCTCATCATTACGGTCAACAAGATAGCCAAGAAAGTAAGCGACGTGTCTTTATGGTGAAGAAAGGCAATCTCTGCATGAATATATTGCTTCACAATTCATTTTAGGTAAATGCTTTCGAAGTATGAATCATCACAATGGCCAGAACGGCCATTAGGGTGACAATTCATTTTAGGAGGTGCGGGAATGGGCACGAGAAGAATGTCGGCAGCCGATAAGATATATTCGACCTTGAATTATACCGTTTTGCTCCTATTTTGCCTGACGGCACTCTACCCCTTTATTTATTTTTTGGCGCTTTCGTTTAATGACGGCTACGACGCCATGAAAGGCGGCATTTACTTATACCCTCGCGTTTTTACACTTGAGAACTACGCCAAGGCATTTAATAATCCGCAGGTTTTGAATGCCTTTTGGATTTCCGTTTCAAGGACTTTAATCGTTACCTTATGTTCCGTCATGCTGACTTCTTTGCTCGCTTACGGCCTTTCGCGAAAAGGTCTGCCGGGAAGGAAATACATCGTCTTTTTCTTCTTCTTTACGACCTTGTTCAGCGGCGGATTGATTCCGACCTTCATCTTGTACCGGCAAATTCATATTATCGATACGTATTGGGTGCTGGTGCTGCCCGTGCTGTACGACTTTTTTAACGCGATTGTCATGAAGACGTTTTTTGACGGGATCCCTCCCAGCTTGTCGGAGTCGGCCCGAATCGACGGGGCAAGCGAACTACAGGTGTTTGCCCGCATCATTCTCCCGCTTTCCATGCCGGTACTCGCAACCATAGCTTTGTTTGTAGGGGTTGGCGTGTGGAACGACTGGTTTACCGGGCAGTTCTTCATCTCGAAAGAAAACCTTCAGCCTGCGGCGACGTTCCTGAACAAAATGATAAGCGAAGCGTCCTTCCAGACCATGACGGGTTCAAGCGGCGGATCGTCCATCCAAAACATGAGCCAATCCCAAATGGAGCTGCGGGGCGTAACGCCGGAAGCGCTCCGAATGACGTTCGTCATCATCATTACCACTCCGATCCTTTGCGTGTATCCGTTCCTTCAACGGTTCTTCGTAAAGGGTGTGCTGGTAGGTTCGCTCAAAGAGTAGTCGCGAGGGGTATAAGAGGCATTGCCTTTTATATATACAATTAAAAAATGAGAGGGGCTTGTCAAATGCGTAAAACCAGATTAAAAGGTTCTCTTGGCCTGGCTGCCGCGATCCCGCTTCTTGCATTGTCGATGACGGCGTGCAGCGATAACGGGGGGAACAACGAACCAGATGCATCTGCGTCTGCAGGCAATGCAACGAATACGGGGCAAAAAGAAGCGGATGCACCAAAGCAGGTCACGTTAACGTTCCTGAGCGCCTGGAATGGCGGCGGAGCGGGTTTCCCGCAAGATCAAGAGAACAATCCGGTAGCAAAAGCGATTAGAGACAAGACTGGCGTCACGCTCAAGATGGAATCCATCACGACAAGTGAAGTCGAGAAGCTGAATACCATGTTCGCTTCCGGCACGGTTCCGGATATCGTAAACGCTCCGTACTGGTCGACAACCGGCGGTGAAGGCCAAGTTATCAAAAAAGCCGCTCTGGAAGGTCAGCTTCTTGACTTAACGCCTTATCTCGATAAATATCCGAATATTAAGAGACTGGTCACGACTGGCATAGCGAAGGACTTTGCCGAGTTTGACATGAATAGCCCTGATCTGAAGGGCAAGCAATATATCATTCCGACGGAGACGCCGGACGGTTCGATCGAAAGCATTCATAACTGGAATTACGGCCTTTATGCCCGCGGCGATATTTTGAAGGCGCTGAATGTAAATGCGGCGGATATCGATACGCAGGATAAGCTGTACGACTTGCTGGAGAAGATCAAAAACGGCAATTTCAAAGATATTAGCGGCAAGCCGGTTATCCCTGCCGGAACGCTGCACAACGGTTGGGATTCCAGCCAATTCACGAAGGGCTGGACGGGTTACAATATTTCGGACTTCCGCGAGGAAAACGGCAAGCTGACCTTCTGGGCTTTATCCAAAGACGAAGAAGACAAAATGATGTATTTGCGCAAGTTGATCCAGGGCGGACTGTTCGATCCCGAAGCATTCAGCAACACCGACACGACAGCGATGGAGAAGCTGACTACCGGCAAGCTTGCCGTATTCGGAGCTCAGCCTATGCTTGGCGATCTGTCCAAAACGTTGTATAAGACGAATCCGGAAATGCAATACGAGCTGCTTGGTCCAATGAAGAATAAAAATGGCGAAATCGCTACGCAGGTTGAGAAGCCAGGACGTTCCGGATTCCCTGCGATCTTCTTGAGCGCGAAGATCAAAGACCCGGATGCGGCACTGCGTTATATTGATTTCGTAAACAGCGACGAAGGCCGTCTGCTTGCGTACTGGGGTATTGAAGGCAAGGATTACACGATGGTGGACGGAAGACCGCAATGGATTCCGGACGTGAAAAAGAAATTTGACGACAATCCGGACTTGAAGCGCGACGAAGGACTTAGCTTCCTGCCGGGCAGATTCACTGGCGCATTCTCCGATACGGTGACATGGCCGAAAACGGATGATCAAAAAACGCAATGGGATAAGCTGGAGGAAAGCTTCTCGGCGAAAATGCCGATTAAAATCATTGATAAAGTAAGCGCCTCTTATCTTGAAAGAGAATGGCCGAAATATCAGCAATATCGCGACAAGGTAGGCAGCTTTGATTTTAACGCGGAATTGCAGAAAGCCTACTTCGCGAAATCGGATGATGAAGCTTTGAAAATCCTTCACAAAGCCCAAGACAAATTCAAGGATGCCGGTGTCGAGGAAATGACCGAGTTTGTCGCTCAAAAAGCCGCGGAACGGAATGACATTGGCTTCTAAGATAAAATAGGACTAACACAAATAAACCGCCCGGTCGCCCGGGCGGTTTATTTGTGTTTATTGCTCCATTCACAGTAAGCATGCGCATCGTCACCGTCGCCGCGAAACGCGGCCGGAGCCCATCCGAATCTTCGGCGCCGATTTTTTCGGCTTGGTGAAGACCGAGCTCTTCTTCGATGAGCTTGATGACGAGCCGCCGGTAATGACCTTGCCGGTCTTGCCGGTGGAGCTGCTGCTGCCTGATCCGACCGCAGTGGAGTCGGCGTTCTTCGAACGTTTTAAGATGGATCCGGTACGGTTCACCGTCATTGGCGGTGCTTTTTTCAGATCCTGATCGGTTGGCGTATGGTAAGTGGTCTTCGGTTTGTAGACATCCTTCTGGGAGTAACCGCGGTAATTGCCGTGACCGTACCTGCCGTTATCGAACAGATCGCTCAGCACGCTGGCGAGCAGGTAGCCCTCCAGGAAGCTGCTGCTGTAGTTGTTGCGTACGTATTCCTTGGAGTCGATCTCGATCAGGGAGTCCGAAGGATCATCGGGAGCCTGCTGGATCTGGATGACCTCATCGCTGTAGACAAGGAACATCCTCTCGGTACTTTCCGCAGACTGCTGCTCCGGCTTCTTCTTATCGACAAGCTGCTTGGCGACCTCCGGAACGGTCTGGTCCGCAGCCCGGTAGACGTAAGACGTCTGGCTGCCCGAACCGTTCACCGATTCAAGCGGGTACTTCTCCTTTACGGTGTCGGAGATGGCGCAGGCCGCAAGCATGGGAATGACGAGGCTGAGTAATAGAATAATTTTGATGCTATGAAGCCACCACTTCTTCATCTTGCTCCTCCTAAAAGAATTGCGAAGCAATTCTTACTTCGAAAGCATAAACTTAAAGAATTGCGAAGCAATTCTTGCTTCGAAAGCTTAATCTTAAAGATAGCTTCGCCCTATGCGCCCCGGATCACGCGGACATCCGCGGGCAGCACGGATTCGCCGACATACAGCATGAAGCGTCCGTCCAGCCATTCCACGCGGAGCAGCTTCATATCGTCGGACTGATACTGCCATACGTATTGCTCGCCGCCTTGCATAAACGGCGTTTTGCCGTTGGCCGCGATCATACCCGAGAAGTTCTCTTCCATGTGATAAGCCCGGTCATCCAGCTCAAGGGTAGTCGGTACTTCGTCAAACGTATCCAGTCTTCCGTCGATTTGCTCGTACAGCGCGAAAACGGTTCTTTCGCGTTCTTCAATCGAGAGATAGCGGATGTCGCTGCCGTCCTGCAGCGTCAGCACAACCGCGTTGCGGCTGCGGTTCCGGCTGCTGCCGGTTACTTGATACGTGACCAGGGAAACTTCGCATACATCGCCGGGAGCAAGAGACAAGATGCTTTTCTCCGCTTTCACCGGCTCAGGCTTTGCCATAATATTTTTAATCCGTTTAAAAATGCTCATCTAGGTTTACTCCTTCGTACGATCGTTCTGTTAGACCGAAGCAATAATCAGCGCACCCGCAATGTGAAGGGACCCGGCGATTAACGCGTAGCCGACCTTGCCCTCGTGAATGCCTTTGTCCAGCTGAATGCCGGCAATGGCACCAAATATAATCCGGAAAATCGCTTCGACAATCAGCAGGGTGATAAACGATACAAGCGAGATCACAAGAGCTTCCCACATGTAAGTTGCCTGTCCGATCGACGATGCAAGGATGTAGGCCTGTGCGCCCAGCTTCATGACGAAGCGGACCGCTACAGCCATATTACCATCTTTCATTTCCTTAAAATCATGGTATTTCGTGGACAATGAGTCTAAATACATGAGGATAAAAAGCAGCAGCGCCCCAGCGCCTGTCCACACCGGAATTTGAAGCAAATCCGTCCAAGTCATGACCATCTTTCCCCCAATAAAGTAATAGAACCGCAAAATCCGCCGGCGCTGCCGTTAAGCTATGGCGCCGGCGGACATGTTTGCGTCAGTCCATTTTATTCCATGCGAGCAGGAGCTATTCCTTCTTTTCGTACTGTCTCATCAGCGCGGCCAGCTCGTCTTCAACCGCTTTGTCCTTGCCAAGAGCCGCAAACTCGTCGTCAAGTGATTTGCCTTTGGACTGGGCAAGTTCGTTCGATGCTTCGGCGCGCGCTTCGGCTTGAAGCATTTTTTCTTCCATGCGCTTCAGGCCTGCGGAAGCGGAATCGGAGCTGAAGCCCGCAAGCGATTTGTTGATGTGCTCTTGCGCTTTGGCCGCTTGGTAGCGGGCAACAAGCGTCTCGCGTTTGTTTTTCATCTCGGTCAGCTGTTTGCGCATTTCGTCGAGCTTCGCGCGGAGGTTATCCGCCATCGCTTTGTTGTTGTCAAAGCTTGTTTTGTATTCGGCGGCTTTCGCTTCAGCCGATTTTTTCTCTTCCAGCGCACGGCGGGCAAGGTCGATGTTCTGAGCTTGAGCCGCGATATGCGCTTGCTCGCCGCGTTTTTCCACGAGCTGTGCTTGCTCTTCGTATAGCTGCTTGAATTTCTTTTCGAGGGCGATTTGGGCCGCTACGGCTTTTTCGGCATCCTCGAGATCTTCTTGCATGTCACGGATATATTGGTCAGTCAGCTTGATCGGATCTTCCGCTTTCTCAATCAGAGCGTACACATTCGATAAAGTAAGGTCACGAAGTCGTTTGAAAATAGACATTTTAAACATCCTCCCGGAATTTTCGATTTTCAATATTGGAGCTTATATCACCTACATACGATTATACGCTCGATTAGGTTTCATTTCGATAGTTCGGGAAAAAGTGGTGCCCGGTTTCACAAACGGCTGTTCGAGCATTTGAGGCAGCGTATCGGGTATTATTCAGCATGTTGTTAACCATGGTACGTATCACCGGGGGAAAGTGACGGCAATACTAAGACAACAGGGGCATCCGGGCATTGCAACGGATTATATCTTTTTCCTGTACGGGCAATTTAATTAATCCACAGGCTTATCCACATTATCAACATGTATAATCCCCAATTATAGTGGGCCTTTACATTAAGTTAATAACATATCCACAACAGAGGATGTCCACATAAAGTCCTAGTCCGGAAGTCAGGTCATACATGCAAAAATGTTGAGATTTGTCGGAGGTACTATTTGAAAATAAGGATTCGTTTGGAGTGGCTGGCCGTTATCGTTGCAGCCGCTGTCTTGTTGCCGCTATTATTTTTCAGCCCCGTCGGGGTTGCGAATAATGGCGACTTTTACCGCATGATGCTGGCAGGCGGTATCGCCTTCGCCGATCCCGGCGAATCTTACCGGGACAAGTATTTCGGATATTTTCATAGGTTGTATCATTACGGGCCGTTCTCGGCGGATAGATATATTTCCTCCCAGATCATCCCCGTTTTTATTGCGGGAATAATCGGCAGAGCGGTCAACTCGCAGACGTTTGACATCCGGATCCTATCGCTGCTGTATTCCGTGCTGTATGCCGCGGCCTTGTTTGTCATCGTTAAATTCAATAAGCAGCGTTCGATCGTCTTTAATACCGTGCTTATCGCAAGCTTGGCGCTTGTATTTCTGGATATCGGATACGTCGCTTATTTCAACTCGTTTTTCGGCGAAGCGGTCACCGTCATCTTTATGCTGCTTACGTTCGGATTGGCGCTTGCTTTGCCGCATTCGGACAAGCCTTCGGTCTGGCTTCTGACGGCCTTTTATTTGTCGGCGGTTTGTCTTGTCGGCACCAAGCTGCAAAACGCCCCAATCGGGCTCTTGCTTCTGCTGCTGGGCTTGCGTTACTGGAAGCTGCGTGCCGACCGGGCATGGCGATGGACGGTCGGAATCTGGTCAGCTGTGCTGCTGCTTGCTACCGTTACAATGTATGCCGCTGCTCCAAGCGGACTGAAGCATATTAACCTGTATCAAACGGTGTTCTTTGGTGTACTCAAGGACTCTCCGGACCCGGCAGCTGATCTCAGGGAGCTGGGTTTGCCGGAGGAATTCAAGGTGAATGCCGGAACGAATTTTTTTCAGAAGGATACGGTAATCAAGCAGGACGACCCCCGCATTCTTGCGGCGCTTGAGGGGATCAGCCATAAGGATGTGCTGCTTTATTACGCGAAACATCCGGACAGATTCCTGCAGAAGCTGGAGCGAGCTGCGAAGAACGGAATGAGTATCCGGCCTTTGTATCTGGGAAGCTACGAGAAGGAGGCGGGCAAGCCTTACGGGGCGGTCAGCTACGCTTATAGCACCTGGAGTACGTTTAAGCTGAAGGTTATTCCGAACAAACTTTGGTTTACTGCGGCATTTGCCGCGGCTTATCTGGCCGTGCTTGCCGTGGAGTATGCGAGGCGGGGGAGATCGGTGCAGCAGCGGCTGTATGTGGAGGCTTTGTTTGTTCTTGCGCTTGTCGGGATGTGTGGCTTTACCGTACCCCTTGTTGGCGACGGGGAGGCGGATCTCGGCAAGCATTTGTTCCTGTTTAACGTCTGCTTCGATATGATGATGGTCGTTAGCGTGCTGTATGTCGTGCGGATCATCGTGAAAAAAGCAGGGCTGCCGCGCGGAGCTTGACCTCCACGCGAAACAGCCCTGCTTTCTTTTGGACCTGATTAGCCTTGCGCGCCGGGACGGATACGGACGACGCCAATCTCGGTAGCGTTAATGGCAAACGCGTTGCCGCCTTGGTTAATCGTTGCGTTCGCCGATTGGCCGACGCGGACGTTTGTTGTGCCTTTGCTCCATTTGACAATGTTCTTGTCAGCGGATTTCGTTCTTTTACGACCCATTCGAATCACCTCCTCGCCATTGCTTGGACGACTGTAGAGGCGGATTAACGTTTGCGTTTCTTTTGCTTCGCCAGCTGCTTCATAATTTGCACGTTAACGGCGTTGCTCGCGAGCACGTTGCCGGCTTCGGCCGATGCCTTGGCCGTCTGATAAATATTAATAACGATGTAGTTGTTGCGGCCGACGCGGTAGCGGTAGGACTTCACGTTTTGATGAATCAAGGGGGGAGCCTCCTCCTGATAGACTGGTATAGTCTATGATTGATAGGTAGATTCGGTCGCGGCTAATATATTGATGAGGGTTGCGCAGGAAAGTATCGAGATGGGGGATTGATCTGGTTACGCAGGAAAGTATCTCCTTCCGGTTGCTGTTGTTATCTTGATATTCTGATTGAAGTTTTATCGGTAATATCAAGAGTAACAAAGGCAAGCGCTAACACTCCTCCATGAGATACTATTCCTTCTCCACCTATCAATCGGTGTGGGGGACAAAAAAAGAGTGGAACCGGCTTTAAGCCTAGTTCCACTCCTTTTGTCTCAAAAAAATAATCGATAGGATCCGAAGAGAAAACATCTCCTGGAAGAGTGTAACGCTTGCCTTTGAAATCGTGATAAAACCTTAGACAATTTATTCGAATATCACGATTTCAACAGCAACTGGAAGGAGATGTTTTATCGGCAGGATCATTATCGATTAAAACGCCCAGTTGCCGTTAACCAAGATAGGCTCGCGGGTTCCGTCTTCGGTGATGCCGTAGAGGTTGAGCTCGGCGGAGCCTACCATGAAGTCGGTATGCGCCATGCTTTGGTTCAGCCCTCTTTCGAGCAGCTCCTCGCGCGACAGGCCGGCGCCGCCCTTGATGCAGGACGCGTAGGCGCTGCCCAGAGCCAAGTGGCAGGAAGCATTTTCGTCGAAGATTGTTTTATAGAACAAAATATTCGAATCCGAAATGGGCGAGGTATGCGGCACTAGGGCAACTTCGCCGAGGAACTTCGCTGCGTCGTCGGTATCGAGCAGGCCTTTAATGGCTTCTTCGCCTTGCTCCGCCTTGAAATCGACTACGCGGCCGTTCTCGAAGGTGAACGAGAAGTTGTCGACGATATTGCCATTATAGCTGAGCGGCTTCGTGCTGGAGATGGTTCCGTTTACGCCGGTACGAAGCGGTGCCGAGTAGACTTCTTCGGTTGGCAGGTTCGGAACGAACCAGGTGCCTTGTTCATTTTGCTTGCTGCCGCCAAGCCAGATTTGATCTTTGGGCATTTCAAGCGTCAGGTCGGTGCCAGGGGCAACGTAATGCAAATATTTATAGGCTTTATCGTTCAAATATTGCGCCTTGGATTTCAGCTGTTTAATATGCGCTTCCCAAGCGGCGATTGGATCCGGCTGGTCGGCACGCACCATTTGGAAGATCGTATCCCACAGCTTTGCGACTTGCTCTTCCTGCGGAAGATCCGGGAAGACCTTGGCTGCCCATGCGGCGGAAGGGGCTGTTGCCAGCGACCAGGTAAATTTGAAAGCCTGGGACATTTGACGGTATTTCTCGTTAGCTTTGCGCGCCGTACGGTCCGCGTTGCGGATTTTTTCCTGCGATACTCCGCGGAGCAGATCGGGATCGGCGGATCCGATCGTAATGGAGGCAGCACCTTTTTCCGCCATCTCGAGCTTTTCGCCGGCGGACCATTTCGGCTCCTCCAGGAACGATTCAAGCGAAGCAAGATCATAATGAATGCGAGATACGGCGTCGTCATGCCAGAATACCTTCACTTGGTAGGCACCGGCTTCATACGCTTTTTTCACGACGAGTCGAACGAGCTCTGGCGCGTCAATTGTCGCATTAACCATAACCGTTTGCCCTTGTTGTATGTTCGCTCCGATTTTCACGATGATGTCCGCATAGTTGTTTAATTTTTGCTCAAAAGTCAGCACGGGGCTTCATTCCTCTCTCGTTAACGTTATGTATAGTTTCCTGTGGACCCTATAGCTATAGTATGAACTTATTTTCGAGGAATTTCAAAATGGTAGAGGAGAGGCAGAATGGTTTGGTTACCGCGCGAGACGGCGTTATAATAGCAGGGAAAGCTTTTACTGAGAAACGGAGTGAATATGCATGGAATCCATTTGGCAACAGAGAAAAGGGCAGCTGGCTGCTTATTTGAAAGAGAACGGCATCGATATCGCCTTTATTACGTCTCCGACGAATGTATATTATTTTACGGGCTTTTCCTGCAATCCGCATGAGCGGTTCCTAGCGTTGGCATTGGATGCGAGGACGGGGGAGGAGACGCTGTACATGCCGCTTCTCGACCTGTCGGCGGCGGAGCCGTTTGGTGGGAACGGCAAGCTTGTGCCAATCTCGGATACGCAGAATGCCTACGAGGTGCTGAAACAGCATACGGCGTCGGGTGTTGCAGCAGCGGGCATTGAGAAGGAAGCGGTCTCGATCGCCAAGGCTGAGCGGATTCAGGATGCTTTAGGCGGCGCGCGTTTTGTTGATCTCGAAGGCTTTATTCTGTCCCTGCGCACGAAAAAAAGCGAGGAAGAAATCAGCAAGGTGCAGAATGCCGTTCTAATGGTGGAAAAGGTTGTGGCGCATGCCGCTTCCCATGCCAAAATCGGCATGACGGAGCTTGAGCTGACGGCAGAGATCGAGTATCAGATGCGCAAGCTTGGCGCGGACCGTCCGGCGTTTGAATCCATCGTGCTGACCGGCGCCCGTTCCGCGCTGCCGCATGGCACGCCGGGCTACGACACGATCAAGCATGGCGACTTTGTGTTGATCGATATCGGCGTTCAGGCCGGCGGCTATTGCTCCGACATTACGAGAACGTTTGTGATGGGGGAGGCTTCCAAAGAGCAGCGCGCCATCTATGATACGGTGCTTGCGGCTAACATGGCGGGAATCGCCGCGGCAAAAGCCGGCGTAACGCTGGCTTCCGTGGATAAAGCGGCCCGCGACGTCATTGAGCAGAAGGGCTTTGGGCCGCTGTTCACGCATCGTCTCGGCCATGGCTTTGGCATGGATGTGCATGAGCAGCCCTCCGTTTCGGGGCAGAACCAATCGATTATCGAGCCGGGTCTGCTGTTTACGATTGAACCGGGCATCTATGATCCGGTGATCGGCGGCGTCCGGATTGAGGACGACGTGTACATTCAAGCGAACGGTTCCGTCCGCGTGCTGACCAGCTATCCGAAAGAGTTGATTTTGCTGGGTAACTAGTAGAGCCGCGTGACGGGGGGGCGCCTTCGGGCGTGGCCTCTTTCGTCGGCGCTACCCGGCGCTAACGGAACTACAACACCTTATTTGGCGTATTTGGGGCCGCTGCGATTTCTAACGAAACTCTGTAACGTTATTTGGGGCGAATCAGCCACATTCGGCTAGAAAATGGTCTAATAGCGATACCAGGTTTCGTTAGCTTTGGAAAACGGCCGTTTTGTCGGAAATAACGATACTACGTTTCGTTAGCGGGGTGGGGTGTGGACTTCAGGTCTGCCTGCAGCCAATTGCGTCCTTGCATCCTCGGCCCATATAGCCGGCAAAAAGAAATCCCTGCGTACCCTCAGGGATTTCTTTTTGTGCAAATTTGCAAGGCGTGGCGGATGCGGGAGGCAAGTTACTTAAACATATTCCTCAAAACCAACACCAGGTTCGCCGGCTTCTCGGCCAAACGGCGGGTGTAGTACGGGTACCACATCGTGCCGTACGGCACGTAGCAGCGGACGCGGTAGCCTTCTTGGGCTAGCTCGGCTTGCTTGCCCATGCGAAGGCCGTAGAGCATCTGGAACTCGAAGGCATCCTTCGAGATATTGTTCGCCTCGGCGAAAGCCTTGGTGAAGTTGATGACCTTATCGTCATGCGAGGCAACGGCGGTATATACTCCGTTCTTCAGGCGATGCTCGATGAGCTTTTTGAAGTTGCCGAGCACTTGCCCCGCATTCTGGTACGCCACCTCCGGGGGCTCTTTGTAAGCCCCTTTCACCAGCCGCAGATTAACCTTTTCCTTGCTCAGCGCCTTTACATCCTCTTCGGACCGGTGCAAATACGCTTGAATGACGGTGCCGACATTGGTCATCCAGCCGGCATGAAGCCTCCGCACCAGATCGATGGTCGCCTGCGTATACGGCGTATCCTCCATATCGAGCCGGACGAAAATCCGGCTGTACTTCGCCTCCGACACAACCGCCCGGATATTGGAGTGGCATTGCTCCTTATCCAGCGCAAGACCGAATTGGGTCGGCTTGAGCGAGACGTTGGCATTCACTTTGCGCCTCGCGATCTCGCGGACAATCTTTAAGTACTCATCCCTGTAGACCTCGGCTTCCTTCAAGTCCTTGATCCCTTCTCCAAGATGGTCCAGCGTCACCATAATGCCCTGACTGTTGAGCTCCTCCGTTCGATCCATCGCTTCTTCCAGATTGTCGCCGGCGATGAATTTGGAAGCGAGCTTGCGGCCGTAGCGGACGGACAGATGCTCCACAAGCTTGTTGCCGGTGATGCCTAGCAGTGTTCGGCGGTAAAGGCCTGCACCCATTGTCTATCGCTCCTTTCTAAGTAAAAAACATAACGTCCTGCCGGATGAACTATAAATGGAATAGTGAGCATGTATCGAAGGGGGATGCGGGTATGAGGGCAACATTTAAGAATGAACCTTTCACGAACTTTCAGTCGGAAGCAAATAATAAGGCGTACGATGCGGCGCTTGAATTGGTGGGTTCCAAGCTGGGCAGGGAATATCCGCTGGTGATCGGTGGCCTCCGGATTACGACGACGCGGACCTTGCCGTCCACGAATCCGGCCTCCAAAAATCAGGTGATCGGCGTAGTCTCCCAAGCGGATGCCAGTCTTGCGGAAGAGGCCATTCAGACAGCGGCTCGCACCTTCGACAGCTGGAAGTTTACCGAGCCAAACGAAAGGGCCAGGTATTTATATAAAGCAGCGGCGCTGTTGCGGCGGCGCAAGCATGAATTCTCCGCATGGATGACGGTTGAAGCGGGCAAAACGCGCGCCGAGGCCGATGCGGATACGGCGGAAGCGATAGACTTTATGGAATTTTACGCGCGCGAGCTGCAGCGCATAAGCAAGCCGCAGCCTTTGACTCCTCTTGACGATGAGGAGAATCAACTTTATTATATTCCGCTTGGCGTCGGTATTGTCATTCCGCCCTGGAATTTCCCCCTCGCTATTATGGCGGGCATGACCACGGCCGCTCTCGTATGCGGCAACACGGTTGTTCTGAAGCCGGCCAGCCCGACGTCGGTTATTGCGGCGCAGTTTTTCGAGCTGCTCGAGGAAGCCGGCGTCCCTGCGGGCGTTGTCAATTATTTGCCTGGTCCGGGCAGCGAGGTTGGCGATTATCTGGTGGATCATCCGCTGACGCGGTTCGTCAGCTTTACCGGTTCCCGAGAGGTGGGATTAAGGATAAACGAACGGGCGGCAAAGACGCAGCCGGGGCAAAAATGGATCAAGCGCGTCATTGCCGAAATGGGCGGCAAAGACGCGATCATCGTGGATGCGGACGCGGATCTGGATCTGGCCGCGGATTCGATTGTCGCTTCGGCCTTTGGCTTTTCCGGGCAAAAATGCTCCGCCTGCTCGAGAGCCATCGTCCACGAAGCGGTGTACGACGAAGTGCTCGCGAAGGTTCTGGACCGGACTAACCGGCTTAAGGTAGGCGATCCCGCTGATGCCAGCACGAATGTAGGGGCCGTTATCGATGATAAGGCATTCCGCAAAATCCAGGAGTATATCGAGATCGGCAAGGGAGAAGGCAGACTGGTCGCCGGTGGAGCATCCGATGATTCGGTCGGTTATTTTATCGAGCCTACGATCTTTGCGGATGTAGACGCGAATGCGCGCATTTCGCTGGAGGAGATTTTTGGCCCGGTGCTTGCTTTTACGAGAGCCAAATCGTTCGAGAATGCTCTTGAGATCGCGAACAATACGGAATTTGGCTTGACGGGGGCCGTGATCTCGAGCAACCGGGCGCATCTGGAGCAGGCTCGGCGCGAGTTTATGGCAGGCAATTTGTATTTAAACCGCAAATGCACGGGTGCGCTTGTTGGCGCCCATCCGTTTGGCGGGTTCAATATGTCGGGTACGGATTCCAAGGCGGGCGGCCGCGATTACCTGCTGCTGTTCACGCAGGCAAAGATCGTATCGGAGAGATATTAAGGAATGTAAGCGCCCGGCAAAGGGAGTTTGGCTCAGCGCCTCGAATAGAATACAATAGTGGAAGCGGGTACTTGGGAAATGCAGGATTCACGGAAAAAGGGGATCGATCATTATGACGCAGCAGGAAACCTATATCATCGCGCTGGACCAAGGGACAACGAGCACACGTGCGATTTTATTCGATAAAGCGGGGAACCCGCGCGCAATTGCCCAGACGGCGGTGGACTGCGCGTTTCCGCATCCGGGCTGGGTAGAGCAGGACGCCATGCAGCTGTGGGAAACCTCACTGAAGGTGATACGCGAGCTGCTTGCGAAGGAAGGCCTGAAGGCGGAGCGCATCGCCGCAATCGGCATCTCGAACCAGCGGGAGACGACGATCATCTGGGACAAAACGACGGGCAAGCCCGTCTATAACGCCGTCGTCTGGCAATCGCGCCAGACGTCTGGCATTTGCGAAGCGCTGAAGGAAGCTGGCCATGAAATGCCGATCCGGGAGAAAACCGGGCTATTGATCGACCCGTATTTCTCCGGAACAAAGGCGAAATGGGTACTCGACGAGGTAGAGGGAGCGCGTGACAAAGCCGCGGCCGGCGAGCTGTTATTCGGCACCGTGGACAGCTGGCTGATCTGGAAGCTGACCGGCGGAGCGGTTCACGTGACGGATTATTCGAATGCGTCGCGGACGCTCCTGTACAACATTCATGAGCTGAGGTGGGATGCGGACCTGCTCGAATGGCTGGACATTCCGGCTTCCATGCTGCCGGAGGTGCGCTCGTCTTCCGAGGTGTACGGCACAACGGAAGCGGCGTTGTTTGGCGGGCCTATTGCCATCGCTGGCGCTGCGGGCGACCAGCAGGCCGCTTTGTTCGGGCACGGATGCTTTGAGAAGGGCGAAGCGAAAAACACGTACGGTACCGGCTGCTTTATGCTGATGAACACCGGCACGGAGCCGATCCGTTCGGAGCATGGCCTGCTTACGACCATCGCCTGGGGCTTTGACGGGCAGGTGGAATACGCGCTTGAAGGCAGCGTCTTCGTAGCGGGCTCGGCGGTGCAGTGGCTTCGCGACGGCATGGAATTGATCGAGTCCTCGGAGGAGAGCGAAAAGCTGGCTTCTTCCGTGGATTCGACGGAAGGCGTTTACGTTGTTCCGGCCTTTGTCGGGCTAGGTACGCCTTATTGGGACAGCGAAGTCCGCGGCGCGGTATTCGGCATGACGCGCGGAACCCGGCGCGAGCATTTTGTCCGGGCAACGCTTGAGTCCATTGCGTACCAGACGAAGGATGTGCTGGACGCGATGGAGCAGTCGGCGGGCATTCCGCTGCAAACGCTATGTGTGGACGGCGGAGCGATCCGCAACAATTTGCTCATGCAGTTCCAGAGCGATCTGCTTGGCGTGCCGGTTGAACGGCCGGTCATCAGCGAGACAACGGCGCTTGGCGCCGCTTATTTGGCTGGGCTTGCGGTTGGCTACTGGCAGGGCCGCGGGGAGATTCTGGAGCAGCGGCGGCTGGACCTCGTTTTTGAGCCGGCGATGGCACAGGAGCGGGTAGAACAGCTGTATGCCGGTTGGCAGAAAGCCGTAAAGGCGGCAATGGCTTTTCGATAAGGGAATAGACCGTGGCAGTTCTTCATCATGCGTAATAGCATAATGGAGAAATGTTCGCGGTTTTCTTTTTTCCACAGAAGATAAAGAATTTGCGATAGGAGCTGTTCGTAATGGCAAGCGGGAACGGGCATGGGGGAGGACCAACTTTTAACGCTCTAAAGAGAGAGGAGCAGTTCGGGCGGCTGCAGGCGGAGGAATACGATCTGCTTATTATCGGCGGAGGCATTACCGGGGCGGGGATCGCGCTTGACGCGGTTACGCGGGGATTAAAGACGGCGCTGGTGGAGATGCAGGATTTCGCCGCGGGAACGTCAAGCCGCTCGACCAAGCTGGTGCATGGCGGTCTGCGTTACTTGAAACAGCTCGAGATTGGAGTTGTAGCCGAGGTCGGCAAGGAACGCGCGATTGTATACGAGAACGGGCCGCATGTGACAACGCCGGAATGGATGCTGCTCCCGATCTATAAAGGCGGTACCTTCGGGATGTTCAGTACTTCGCTTGGTCTTCGATTGTATGACTTTCTGGCAGGGGTCAAACGCGCCGAGCGGCGGAAAATGCTTGGAAAAGACGAGACGGTCACGCGCGAGCCGCTTCTGAAGCGGGAGGGCCTGAAGGGCGGCGGCTATTATGTCGAGTACCGTACCGACGATGCCCGATTAACGATAGAAGTGATGAAAAAAGCCGTAGAGCTCGGAGCTTGCGCGATCTCTTACGTGAAGGCCGAATCGCTGCAGTACGAGAACGGGCGGATCGTTGGCGCGGACGTGAGGGACCGCCTGACGGGAAATACGGGACAGGTGAAGGCAAAGGTTACGATCAATGCCGCAGGTCCTTGGGTTGACGCGATACGGGAGAAGGACGGATCCAAGAAGGGGAAGACGCTCCATCATACGAAAGGCGTCCATCTCGTATTCGACCAGAGACGTTTTCCGCTTGGTCAGGCCATCTACTTCGACTCGGAAGACGGGCGGATGCTGTTTGCGATTCCCCGCGACGGAAAGACGTATATCGGCACAACCGATACCGATTATAAGGAGGACCTTGTCCATCCGCGGATGACGGCTGCTGACAGAACGTATATTTTGAAAGCGGCTAACGATATGTTCCCTACGCTTGGGCTGAAAGCCGAGGACGTGGAATCGAGCTGGGCTGGCGTACGGCCGCTTATTCATCAGGAAGGAAAAGACCCGTCGGAGATTTCCCGGCGCGACGAGGTGCTGGTGTCGCCTTCGGGCCTTCTCTCCATGGCAGGCGGCAAGCTGACCGGCTACCGGAAAATGGCCGAGACGGTTATGGACCAGGCCGCAGAGCAGCTCGTTAAAGCCGGGCGGAGCGGTATAGGCGAGAGCCGGACGAAGACGCTTCCGATCTCGGGCGGCGATGTTGGCGGGTCGGGTGGATATAAGCGATTTATCGCGGATAAAAAGGCGGCTGCCGCCAAAGCGGGGCTTGCCGGCCCGGATGCGGAACGGCTTGTCCGCCGGTTCGGGTCCAACATCGATACCGTGCTCGGCCTTATGCCCGAAGCGCAGGAAGAAGCGATCCGCCGAAAGCTTCCGGTTACGCTCCTTCTTGAGCTGCTTTATGCCATCCGCCATGAGATGGCCTGCAAGCCGGTCGATTTCTGGATCCGCCGCAGCGGCAGCCTCCTGTTCGACCGCAGCCGGGTCATCCGCTGGAAGGACGGCGTGCACCGCTATATGGCGGAGCTATTCGGTTGGTCGCCCGGCGTCAGCGCGGCTTATGCGGAGCAGCTGGAGCGCGAGCTCCAGCTGGCGGTGAAGCCGATGGAGTAGGGCTAGTATGGTTATGCCGGGAATAGCGTGCCCGACAGCTGGATGATGATCGTTAGCGTTACGCTGCTGAGCAGGGTGGAGAACAGCACGGCCTGGGCTGCAAAGCCAGGCTCATTGTTGTATTCAAGGGCAAGTGCGGCACTGTTGCGGCTAGTCGGAATCGCGCTTGCGATAAAGAGCGCCTGCGCCGTAACGCCTTCTATATGCATGAGCTCAAGAAGCAGCCAGGCTATAACGGGAGCTGCCGCAAGGCGGAGGAGACTGCTCCACAAGACGGTAATCGTATGAAGCTTAAGCATCGTGGATGCCATCTGTGCGCCAATCGTGAGCAATGCGAAGCTGAGCATCCCGTCGGCAATGGTTGATAAAGGCGTCAGCAGCGGTTCCGGCATGTCAATATGGGCGAGCCGCAGCAGTGTTCCGGCGATAATGGCATACAGGACGGGCATTTTAACAAATTGCAGCAGCGATTTTTTTAGCCCGCTTGCCGCCCTGCTGGCATTCAGCAGGCCAAAGGTGAAGGTTGCGAACAGCTCAAAGGTTACGACCATCATCTGAATGGACATCGCAAACGGATCGTGCTTGAACGCCATGGCATTAACCGGGATACCGATATTGCCGTTATTCGTTAAGGCGATGCTGTTCGAGAAGCTGGCGGCAAGCGGCTTTGGGTGGCGAAGCATCCGGCTTACGCCATGACCGAGCAGGACAATCAAGATGAACTGCGCAGCGAGAAACAGGAAAATGGTACCGATCAAGGAAGCGGTCAGCTCGGCTTCATACACTTTTACAAAAGCAAGGGCGGGAATGTAGTAATACATAAGCATCTTGGAGAAACCGCCAAGCTCGAACTTGAACTTGCGATGGAGCAGTGCGCCGATTGCGAGCGGAATAAGGATCGGAACGATAATGTAGAGGAAGGTATGCCATATATTCAATGAGAGCAACTCCTTTGATTAGCTTGAGTGAATAACCACTTGCTCGCCTGGTGCAAGTACTTGACCGGCAAGCCCTCGCTGCAGAAGCATCTGAACGAAAAGAGAGGCATCCTGCTTAATGATAGGGAATGTATCGTAATGAATGGGAATGACGCGGCGCGCTTTAATCCATGACGCGGCAATTGCGGCGTCTTCCGGACCCATCGTAAATCGTCCGCCAATCGGCAGGAAGGCAATGTCGATATCGAAACGTTCCCCAATCAGACGCATATCGCCAAACAATCCGGTATCTCCCGCATGATAGAGGGTAAACCCGTCTATCTCGAGAATAATTCCGACCGGTGATCCGGTATAGACAATCTGGCCATCCTCGGATAGGGCGGATGAAGTATGAAGAGCCGGCGTCAGATTGACGCGCCCAAACGGAAAGTCCCAAGCACCGCCGACATGCATCGGCTCGACCTGAACGCCATGCCTTCCCAGATGGATAGCCAGCTCTTCAACGGCAATAATCGGGGCATGGTTTTGTTTTGCCAGCGGAATGGCATCGGTGATATGATCGGAATGACCGTGGGTCAGCAGGATGTACTGCGTCTTAATCTGTTCCAGACTCTTGGAGACGGCGAGTGGATTGCCGGTCAAAAAAGGGTCGATGATGACGGAAACGGCATCATGGGTCACTTGGATGCAGGAATGTCCGTGATAAACAATGCGCATAAGCGAGGCCTCGCTTTCAAAAAGAATTTTATAACCAATTTATATACGAACGTTTATATTTATGTTATATTATTGACAGTGAATAAATGTCAATCTTTTTTGTTTATTTTTGTCAAAGGAGCCGTGGAGCCTTTGTTATCGATAGAGAAACAGTTGCTGTATCTCCTGACCAGCGGGGACGGAGCCGGATCGGGCGCAGCCGTCGGCAGGCTTATCGAGGTGTATGAAGCGCGGGGCATCTCCCATCAGATTGTGCGCAACGCTCTTTCCAGGCTGAAGAAGGAAGGCTATGCCGAATCGGCGGAACGTTCCCGGTACAAGGCAACGCCTCTTGGCGAGGAATTCATCCGGATCATTAACGCTAAACCCGGTTTGTACGAAAAGGAATGGGACGGGCAGTGGTGCATGGTTATGTTCGAGATTCCGGAATCGGAACGACGCAGAAGGGATAGCTTCCGATCGGAGCTGTTACAGCTGGGGTTTGGTTCGCTTTATAAAAGCGTCTATGTCTCGCCATGGGATTACAGGGATGAGGTCATCCGGCTCGGCCGGCAGTGCGAGGTTGCCGGATATATAACGGTGACGAGTACAAGGATTGTACATAATGACATCACGCCGGAGCACTCCTTCCGTCTATGGCCGCTTGAGGAGCTGCGGGCGTTGTATCGAGATAAAGACCGATGGTTACAAGAGCACCTGGTACCTGCTTTGGCGTTGATTGAACATACGGGAGATGAGGACGGACTGCAATTATTTGTCCTTTTTCTCGAACTTGGCGAGATCATTGCGGAGCTTGGCTTACGCGATCCTATGCTTCCGGATCCGCTGCTTCCGGACGATTGGACAGGAAAGAGGCAAATGCAGCAGTTTCAGGCAAGCCTGCGTCAAATCGCGCAAGCGATACCCGAGCAATCGCCTTACCGCGCCTTTGTGGAGCATTTCCTCGGACGCTAGAGGAGATGCCGCATGAGCAAGGAGGAGCCTCACGGACAGTGAGGTTTTTTGCGCTGTTCTTTTTCCTCATTGCCGGAAATCTATTTCGCTGACTATAATAAAAGCGCATACAATTCCAATCCTGATAGGCAGTAGGGGGAACGTCCTTGTATACGATATTGCTGGTTGACGATGAAGCGGTCGTAAGGGAAGGCATCAGGGAGCGCATACCATGGGAGGAGCTTGGCTTTCGGTGCGTGGCGGATTGCGAGAATGGCGTGCAGGCGCTGGAGGAGATCGAACGGCTGCGGCCGCATATCGTGCTGACGGATATTAACATGCCGTTTATGGACGGGCTGGCCTTGTCCCGCGAAGTCATGGAACGGTATCCGGAGACAAAGGTCGTGATCCTGACCGGATACGATGATTTCGAATATGCGCAGCAGGCGCTGAAGCTGAAGGTAAAGGATTTCATCCTGAAGCCGGTAACGGCTGCCGAGTTCTCGGCGATGCTGCATAAGCTCCGGCTGGAGCTGGACGAGGAGAAGAGAGAGCGGGAGGATCTGGCCCGGCTGCAAAGCCAGCTGCATGAGAGCATGCCGCTCCTCAAGGAACGTTTCCTCGAGCGGATGTCGACGATGGCCTTAAGCGAGAAGGAGATTGCGTCGCGTCTGCACTATTTCCAGATTCAATTGACGGGACCTTGCTATCTGGGGCTGGCAATCGACACGGACCGGCTGGAGGAGCAGGGCGGCGCGGATACGGACCGGGAGCTGCTTAGGTTTGCCATATACAATATCGCGCAGGAGATTATTAGCGCGGAACCGGGGGCCGTTGTTTTCCGCAGCAGAGAGGAACGGGTGATGGCCGTCCTTGGCGGGGAGCGCGAGGAGCTGCTGCAAGAGAAGGCGCAGGAGCTGGCTGAGCGTATCCGGCAATCGGCGGTTCAATTCCTGAAGCTGACCGTTTCGGTCGGAATCGGGATGACCGTTCATAGCTGTACGAGAATCAGAGAGACCTGCAAGGCTGCGGCTGCGGCATTGGATTACCGGCTTGTGCTTGGCGACAACAGCATTATCAGCATACTGGACATGGAGAAGCGCAGAAGCTCGCCGGCCGGGCATCCGGCAGAGTTCGACCGCGAATTAATAGCGGGAATCAAGACGGGTACGGCGAATGAAGTAGAGTGGGCTATCGAAGCGCTTATCCAATATAATAAAGCGGAACTGACCAGCATCGACCACTGCTATTTGCGCATTCAAAGAACGATTCTTGCCGTCATGCAGGTGCTTGGCGATATTGGCTGCAAGGAATCCGAGGTGTTCGGAAAGGGCATTAACCCGATGACCGAAATTTACCGGTTCAGGACAATGGAAGAGATCGGGGACTGGCTGAAGACGGCCTGCCGGCAAGCGGTTCATAGCGTAACGGCAACACGCAACGATCAGTGCCGGTCGCAGATTGCGGAAGCGATCGTCTATCTGGAGTCCAATTACGAGGACGAGAATCTATCGGTGAAAGCCGTCTGCAAGCAGGTTCATATGAGCGTCAGCTATTTCAGCGCGGCCTTTAAAGCCCACACCGGCAGAACCTTTATCGAGTACCTGACTGCCGTACGGATGGACAAAGCGAAGGAGCTGCTGAAATTTACCGGCCTGCGAACCTACGAGATTGCCGCCAGAACCGGCTATAGCGATGCGCAGTATTTCAGCGTTTTGTTCAAGAAGCACACGGGGGAGTCCCCAACGGATTACCGTCATCGGACGGCGGCGGAACAGGCATGAGGCGCGCTTATGGAATTATTTAAATTCAAAAGCATTCAGACGAATATCGCCGCCGCCTCTGCCTGTCTTATTCTGCTAACGGCTATCCTGCTTGGCGTCATCTCTTACCAGCTGTCGGCCTCATCCGTCCGCGAGACGGCCCAGGACTATACGGCGGAGCTGATCCGCCAGGTAAACGCCAACATTCAGACCTACATTACCAGCATGGAAAATATATCGATGCTCGCGCTCAGCAACGAAGATGTCCGCGAGTTTGTAAGCGAAGCGGGCACTGCCGGGACAAGCCCGGAGGAGCTGGCGCGCGAGCAGCGGATCTCGGCATATTTTCACTCCATTATCGCTTCTCGCAAAGACATCGCTTCGATTAACGTGATTGGCTATAACGGCCGGTTCGTCTCGGACCGCGAGCATGTCGAGCTGAATCCAAGCGTCAAGCTGGCGGAACAGCCCTGGTACACCAGCGCGCAGGAAGCATCGGGCCGGATCGTCGTGTCTTCCTCCCATGTCCAGCATATGTTCAAGGATGAATACGACTGGGTCGTATCGCTCAGCCGGGAGCTGTGGAGCAAGGATCAGACGGAGCCGCGCGGTGTGCTGCTTGTCGACTTGAACTTCAGCGTTATCAACGACACACTGAACAACATTGACTTAAGCAAACGCGGGTACGTATTTATCGTGGATGAGAACGGCAATATCGTCTACCATCCGCAGCAGCAGTTGATCTACAGCAATCTGAAGTCGGAGAAAATCGACGAGGTGCTGGCAAAGGGCAGCGGTAGCTTTACGACAGAGGAAGGGAAAACAAGCCGGATCTATACGATTCAGGATACCGGCTTCGGCTGGAAAATCGTTGGCGTATCTTACGTCAATGAGTTAATCGGCAACAAACGCGAAATGCAGCTGTCGATGGTGGCGGCGGGAGTCTTTTGCTTAATTGTAGGCCTATTGCTTGCCGTCTTTATTTCTCGTAATCTGTCCCGTCCAATCAAGCAGCTGCAGGAGCATATGAAGAAGGTGGAGAAAGGGATCTTCAACATCCGGGTGCCTATCGGCAATCCGAGGGAAATTGCTTCTCTTGCCCGCACGTTTAACCTGATGGTCGTCAAGATCGAGGAGTTGATGAGCCAGGTCGTCCGGGAGCAGGAGATTAAGCGGAAGAGCGAGCTCACGGCGCTGCAGGCGCAGATTAACCCGCATTTTTTGTACAATACGCTGGATTCGATCATCTGGATGGCCGAGGGGAAAAAGACGGACGAGGTGGTTCTGATGACCTCCGCGCTGGCGCGGCTGTTCCGCTCCTCCATCAGCCGGGGACAGGAGCTGGTCCCGATCCGTACGGAGATTGAGCATGTCGCCAACTACCTGACGATCCAGAAAATCCGGTACAAGGACAAGCTGGATTTCCATATTGACGTGGATCCGGATATCTATTCGTACCGCACGCTGAAGGTGCTGCTCCAGCCGCTGCTCGAGAATGCGATCTACCACGGCATCAAGAACAGAATCGGGACGGGAACGATTCAGGTTACCGGCGGCAAGCGGGACGGTTATATTTGGCTGGAAGTAAGCGATAACGGCGTTGGGATGGAGGCGGAAGCGCTCCGAACCATTCTGGAGCCGAGGAGAAGCGACCGGGAAAGCAAAGGCGTTGGCGTAGTGAACGTCCACGAGCGGATCCAGCTTTATTTCGGCAAGGAGTATGGTCTGACGTACAAAAGCGTACAGGATGAAGGGACAACCGTAACGGTAAGGATTGCCGCCATTGAAGGCGATGAATTGGCGGGAGGTGTTGGCGCATGAGCGAGTACAGACGCAGATCGGCCTCTGTCGCCATTGCCGCGATTCTTATCGTAATTGCTGTCGTTGGCATCTATAAATGGGCTGCAAGCCAGCGTACGGAGAAGCCCGTCGACATCATCGTTACGGTAAAGGCACAAAGCTCGGCGATTGATTTCTGGAAGGTGCTGATCACCGGGGTTGAGGACGCGGCCAATGAATTCGGCGCCAATGTTCAGGTTATTGGACCTCCGTCCGAGACGGAGATCGATATTCAGATGGAGCAGCTGGAGCAGGCCATCCGGCAGAAGCCGGATGCGATCGTGATGGCCGCGACCGATTATAACCGGCTCGTTCCGGTTGCCCAGCAGATCGTTAAGGCGGGCATCAAGCTTATTACGGTGGATTCCCGCATTAACAGCGATGATGCGCTCAGCTTTATCGCAACGGACAATATAGCAGCCGGAGAGAAGGCCGGAGAAGAGATGGCCAAGCTGCTGCCGGAGTCCGCTTCCTCGAAAATCGCCATTATGAGCTACGTTTACGGAACCTCGTCGCAGCTTGAACGGGAAAAGGGCGTGCGGCAGTGGCTGGAAGGGCACTCGCATATTGAGGTGGCAAGCACGCTCTATAGCGAAGGCCGGCTCGAGAAGGCCTATGAGCTGACCAAAGAGCTTCTCACCGAAAATCCCGGCATTGAAGGGATTGTTGGGCTAAATGAGCCTTCTACCGTTGGCGCCGGCCGGGCCATTGAGGAGCTTGGGCTCAGCGGGAAAGTGAAGCTTGTAGGCTTCGACAGCTCGGTGGACGAAGTAAAGCTGATTGAAAGCGGCGTGCTGCAAGCAACCATTGTTCAGAAGCCTTACAATATGGGCTACCTCAGCGTAAAGACGGCCATCGAAGCGGTACGGGGCAAGAAGGTGCCGAAGCTGATCGATACGGAATCGGTCATTATCAACAAAGACAATATGTATACGGAACAAAATCAGAAGCTGCTCTTCCCCTTTGTGGGAGAGTAGCTTTTTCTTTTTTTTAATAGGATCAGAACAGATTTTTTTCAACTATTCAAATACATTATTCCATTCTGGCAAAAGCGAAAGCGTTTTAGAATGAGCTTAGTTACAGCGGGATGGAGTGATTGTGCATGAAGGACATACTCGTTCGCATGGAAGGAATCAATAAGTATTTTCCGGGCGTTCAAGCCCTGCAGGATTGCCGCTTCGAGTTAAGGCGGGGCGAGGTGCACGCGCTGGTCGGAGAGAACGGAGCAGGCAAGTCGACCATGATGAAGGTGCTGACCGGCGTCTATCAGAAGGATGGGGGAAGCATCGTATACGACGGAACGGAAGTCGAGATACCCAATTCGAAAACCGCGCAGAATTTGGGGATTTCAATCATCCACCAGGAGCTTAACCTAGCCCCCGATCTGACGGTGGCGCAGAACATCTATATCGGACGCGAGCCCCGGCGGGGACTTCGGCTGTTCCTGAACGAGCGGGAGCTGAGGCGGAAGGTCGAGCGGTTGTTCGAGCGGCTGAACATGGAGCTGGATCCGGATGAACCGGTCGCCAATCTTACCGTAGCGAAGCAGCAGATGGTGGAGATCGCCAAAGCGTTGTCTTACGACGCCAAGGTGCTCATCATGGACGAACCAACCGCGGCGCTGAGCGATACGGAGATCGATGATCTGTTCGTTATTATAAACCAGCTTAGAGCAAGCGGGGTTGGCATCGTCTACATCTCGCACCGGATGGATGAGCTGAAGCGGATTACCGACCGGATTACCGTCATGCGGGACGGTCGATACATCGATACGGTGCCGACGGCTTCCGTTACGAACGAGCAGATCATTGCGATGATGGTTGGCCGCGAGATCTACGACAGCACCAAGCAGAACCGGATAGCGGAGAACAGCGAGACGGTTCTTGAGGTGAAGGGGCTAAGCCGTAAGGGAGCGCTCGACAATATCAGCTTTAAGCTCCGCAAAGGAGAAATCATCGGCTTCGCGGGGCTCATTGGAGCGGGTCGGACCGAGGTGGCGAGAGCGATTTTTGGCGCCGATCCGATCGATTCGGGCGAGATAACGGTGCATGGCCGCAAGGTAGTAATGAAGCAGCCCTATGACGCGGTGCAGGCGGGAATCGGATATTTGTCGGAGGACCGCAAGCGGTACGGCTGCATCGTGGAGATGGATGTGAAGACCAACGTGGCTGTCGCTTCGCTCCGGCAATACGTGAATGGGGTAGGCTGGGTGAACCGGAGCAAGATTGCGAAGGCGGCCGAACAGATTGTCGAGATGCTGAAGGTGAAGACGCCTCATATCGACCAGGACGTCAAATTCCTCTCCGGAGGCAATCAGCAGAAGGTTGTCATCGGTAAATGGCTGACTCGCGATTGCGACATTCTGATCTTTGATGAGCCGACCCGCGGGATCGATGTTGGAGCAAAAAGCGAAATCTACAAGCTGCTGAACGATCTCGCCGCCAAGGGGAAATCGATCATTATGATCTCCTCAGAGCTTCCGGAGATTTTGCGGATGAGCCACCGCATCATCGTGATGTGCGAAGGGCGCATCACGGGTGAGCTGGACCGTGAGGAAGCCACGCAGGAGCAGATTATGAGATATGCGACATTAAGAGCTTAACAACGGAGTTTAGGGGGAATCTCTATGAAAATGCAGCCAAAAGCCGAAATGGCGCAGCTTGGCGGCAAGCAGACCGCGATTATTCTGAAGCCGGGCGTTCTGCAGCAGGTGCTTGCTTTTGCCAGTCTGATCGTCCTTATTCTCGTATTCACCTTTTCGTCCAGCAACTTTTTTCAATTCTCCAATATCGTAGGGATTCTGCTCTCAACCGCGGTGACCGGCGTCCTGGCGCTAGGCTCCACGTTTGTCATTATTACGGGCGGCATTGATTTGTCGGTCGGAACGGTGATGACCTTAAGCGCGGTAATGACCGGGGTGTTTATTACGTATTGGGGGCTGCCGGTTCCGATTGGCATTATCGGAGGCATCCTGACGGGTGCCGTCTGCGGGCTGTTGTCCGGCGTGATGGTCGCCAGGCTTAAGATCCCGCCCTTTATCGCCACCCTTGCCATGATGATGATCGCCAAGGGTCTTGCCCTTGTCATCTCCGGCACGAAGCCGATCTACTTCAACGATCATCCGGTGTTCAGCGAGGTGTCGCAGGGATCGTTCTTCGATAAGCTTATCCCGGGCTTTGCCATCCCGAATGCCGTTGTCATCTTCTTCATCGCCGCCATTATCGGAAGCATTCTATTATCCAAAACGATCGTCGGCCGTTACAACTTTGCCCTTGGCAGCAATGAGGAAGCAACCAGGCTGTCCGGCGTTAACGTGAACTATTGGAAAATCGTCATTTACACCCTTACCGGTGTCTTCACCGGTCTGGCGGGCATTCTGATTGCTTCCCGGCTCAACTCCGCGCAGCCTGCGCTTGGCGCCGGTTACGAGCTTGAGGCTATAGCGGCGGTTGTCATTGGCGGTACCTCGCTCAGCGGAGGGAAGGGGACAATCGTCGGTACGGTTATCGGCGCTCTGATTATGAGCGTGCTGACGAACGGCCTTCGCATCTTGTCCGTTCCGCAGGAGTGGCAGACCGTTGTGGTCGGCATCGTCATCTTGCTTGCGGTCTACGCGGACATTCTGCGCCGTCGCAAAGCGTAATTCCGGTTCACGCTAGAAACTCTGGCGCCTTCGCAAGTCTCGCGGGCCGAAGAGCCAGTGATTCTATATAGGATGATTGAGTCCAAAGATCTGATTGAGTCCAAAGATCTGATTGAATCCAAAGATCTGATTGAATTCAAAATCAAAGGGGAGATTTCGGTGAAAAAGGTTACGGCATTGCTGGTAGTTGCGTTAATGACGATTGTTATGCTTAGCGCCTGCGGGTCGAATAACTCGGACAATTCGAAGAACACGGGCAATACGGGCGGCAAAACCAGCACGAACAACGGCGGAACCAAAGCGAGCGGAGACAAAATTTACATCCCGATTATATCGAAGGGCTTCCAGCATCAATTCTGGCAGGCGGTAAAAGCCGGGGCGGAGAAAGCCGCCACGGAGTTCAACGTGGAGATCACCTTCGAAGGACCCGAGACCGAAGCGCAGGTCGACAAACAGATCGAGATGCTGCAGGCCGCTCTCGACAAGAAGCCTAGCGCGATTGGTTTTGCCGCTCTCGACAGCCAGGCTTCCGTTCCGCTCCTGCAAAAAGCGAAGGACGCAGGTATTCCGGTTATCGCCTTCGATTCCGGCGTAGACAGCGATATTCCGATTACTACCGCTTCCACCAATAACGTGGCCGCCGCTGCTCTCGCTGCCGACAAACTAGCGGAGTTAATCGGCGGAGAAGGAGAGATTGGCGTCATTGTGCATGACCAGACCTCCGTTACGGGCGTTGACCGCCGCGACGGCTTCGTGAACCGGATCAAAGAAAAATATCCGAATATTAAGATTGTCGACATTCAATACGGCGGCGGCGATCATCTGAAATCGACGGACCTGGCGAAAGCGATGATTCAAGCTCATCCGAATATTAAAGGCTTCTTCGGCGCGAACGAAGGCTCTGCGGTTGGCGTGATCAACGCCGTAACCGAGCTGAAGAAGGAAGGCCAAATTACCGTAATCGGCTTCGACTCGGGCAAAGCTCAAATCGACGCGATCAAGAGCGGCGTGATGGCCGGAGCCATTACGCAAAATCCGGTCGGCATCGGTTACGAGACGGTTAAGGCAGCCGTCGAAGCGATTCGCGGCGAGAAGGTAGAGTCCACCATCGATACGGGCTTCTATTACTACGATAAGTCCAATATCGACAGCGATGAAATCAAAGCGGTACTATATGAATAGGCAGTAAAATAGTGGAACACAATAGCAGTCGGGTGTCATATAAGATGACGCCGGCTGCTATTTTTTTGTCCGCGATTTTTGAAAAGACCTGAGGATTGTGTTACCCTAAAAAGAAAAGGTTGGAGGTCACGATGGCAAAAGAGCACAAAAAAATATCCGGTTTAGAGATTTTTAAAAGGGCCATTTTTATCACGATTGGTTCGGTATTAATGGGTGTTTCACTGGAATTATTCCTCGTACCAAATGATGTAATCGACGGTGGTATCACCGGTATCTCCATTATGGTATCCGAATTAACCCACTTGCCCCTTGGTCTATTCATCTTCATCCTGAACATTCCGTTCCTGTTCATCGGCTTCAAGCAGATCGGCAAAACGTTTGCCGTATCCACTCTCTACGGCATCGCCGTAATGTCGATTACCACGCAGCTGCTTCATCACGTACATGCCTTTACCGAAGAAAAACTGCTGGCCGTCCTGTTCGGCGGGATCATTCTAGGAGCGGGCGTTGGTCTGGTTATCCGGTTCGGCGGTTCCCTGGACGGCACGGAGATTCTTGCGATTCTGGCATCGAAAAAATTCGGCATGCCGGTCGGACAGATTATCATGATCGTCAACGTCTTTATCTTTATCCTCGCAGGATTTGTGTTTGAATGGAATTCCGCGATGTATTCGATGGTCACCTATTATCTCGCAACCAAGGTCATGGACATTGTTGTTGAAGGTATCGAGGAATCCAAATCCGTCACGATTATTTCCAGCGCGTACGAAGAAATCGCCGAGACGATTATGACGCGCCTGGGACGCAGCACGACTTATATCCAGGCACGCGGCGGTTACTCCAGGGAAGAAACGCAAATGGTTTATTGCGTAGTCAGCCGTCTGGAAGTGGCGAAGCTGAAAGCGATTGTGCATGACATTGATACGAGAGCGTTTATCGCGATTGAAAATGTTGCCGACGTACAAGGCGGCGGCTTTACGAAGAAAAGCATCCACTAAACTGGATTAAAGCTTGTTTAGCAGTGAAGTGAGCCGTTCCGGGTAATCGGTAATGATGCCTGCGACTCCCGCCTGGATCAGACGCTTCATCTCGACCGGTTCATTGACCGTAAACACGTTATAGATAACGCCATGCTGGGTGGCTTCCGCAACCCAGTCCGGCAGCACGGCAAAATGCGAGGCATGCAGGGCGGTAGCTCCAATCGACAAGGCGTATTTCCACGGACGGTATAAGCCTTCCATGTACAAGATGCCAGTCCGAATTTCCGGAGCCAGCCGCTTGCACTCGATAAGCGAATAATGATTAAAGCTGGAGAGGATCACCTGATTCTCCATGCCGTAAGCACGAACGGTTTCGATTACCTTTTGCTCCAATCCGGGGTAAGGTACGATGCCGTTTTTTAGTTCGATGTTGATGATCGTCCCGGTCCGCTTGGCGAGGTCCAGCAGCTGCTCCAGCGTCGGAATTCTTGCCTCCTTGAAATGCGGAGAGAACCAGCTCCCGGCGTCCAGCTGCAGCAGATCATCGGACAACGTATCCGCAACAAGGCTGTTCACGCCGGTTGTCCGCCTCAGCATTTCATCGTGGATGAGCACCAGCTTGCCGTCCTTGGTCATCTGCACATCGGTCTCGATTCCCGTTGCGCCAAGCTCAATCGCCTTCTCGAAGGCGATCATCGTGTTCTCCGGATAATTGCCGGAAGCTCCCCGGTGCGCATAATTCACAAGTGTAGTCATAACCGTTCTTCCACTCCCATCTTCATCATAAAATTGAATTGATTTTACTTTACTTCCGATTTGTTTGCGGCATATTAATCTTAATGATGTTTATGCTCAAATTGCCGATTGCATACCCCCTAGGGGTATGATATGATAAGACTATGCCATACCCCCTGGAGGTATTTAAAGATGATTGAACAAGAGAAGACCGAGCATTGCCATTCGACCGAACCGGAACAACAAGGTGCCGAGCGGAAGAGCCATCATTCCGATAAAATGAAATCCAATCTCGTATCGCGCCTGAACCGGATTGAAGGTCAGATCCGCGGCGTTAAGGCAATGATTGAGAAGGATACGTATTGCGATGATGTGCTGAACCAGATTGCCGCGGTGCAGTCTGCGTTGAACGGTGTTGGGAAGCTTCTGCTGGAAGGTCATCTGAAAAGCTGCGTGATCGAGCGCATTCAGGCGGGAGAAAGTGAAGTTATTGACGAGCTGCTCGTTACCGTAAATAAATTAATGAAATAAGATCGGGAGGGATTTGTGTTATGGCAAATGTTACGTTGAAGGTCGAAGGCATGTCTTGCGGACATTGCGTAAACGCGGTGGAGAAGGCCGTTACCGGAGCAGGCGCAAGCGGCTCCGTGGATTTGGCTGCGGGCAAAGTAACCGTCCAGTATGATGAGAAAAAGGTATCGCTTGATGCGATAAAGGAAGCGATTGAAGATCAAGGCTACGATGTCGTTTAACCGGCTATAAAGAGGCGCTGCCAACTCCGACGGAGTCAGGCAGCGCCTTTTTGCTAGTCTGGGATGAGCTGCGCTTACGTTGTACTTTATGCAGGTTAATGAGGCATCTTTGGTCGATGCAAGGTTCTACATTGCACGGAATGCAGCATATCGGTGCAAAACAGCCCACAATGGCTCCAATAGGGACAAATATCCTGCATTCTGTACAACATAACGCGCCCGTTTTACCTGATATAGGCGAATATCCTGCAGTTCGTACAACGTACGTTTTCTGGCATTTAAAAGCCCTGAAGGCCCTTATCCACGCGGGATTGAGGGCTTTTTGACCTCTCCCTGGGTGATTAGCTTATACCGGCTGTGGGTATATTGTTAGGGATAAATGGAAGGGGCGAATATCGCGCATGATGCATAAACGCAATCGGAAAAATCGAAATCGCACGTTACATATCGGACTAATGGCCGTTCTTTTGTCGGCTGCCTATACATCCAGCCAAACGGGCTGGGCCGCATCCGGTTCCGCCGCAGCAGCTGCTGCGTCCGCATACGGAGTAACCTTTAATCAAGCCGGCACGCGGCTAACGGGCGACACCGCCGCCGGTCATGAGCATCATCATGCTCATGAGGAAGGGCATAACCAGAGCGCTACCGTACAATGGAGCTTCTTGCCGCAGCAGCCTGAGGCCGGCAATAACGCAACTATTCAGCTTAACTTCAAGGATACGCACGGCCGTCCGGTTCAAAATTTCACTTTAAGCCATGAGAGGGAGATTCATCTCATTGCGGTCAGCAGCGATCTGAGCGAATTTCAGCATCTTCATCCGGTCGATGAAGGACAAGGGCAATTTACGGTCGATACCGTCTTTCCGAAAGGCGGAGCCTATCAGCTCTTCGCGGATTTTGTCCCCGCGGGAGGAACTCATCAGGTTGCTCAGGCAGAGGTGACGGTAGGCGGCAAAACAGCTGCCGCCGTTCCGCTTGTACCGGACAAGAAGCTTGTTGAGACGGCCCAAAATACCGTCGTATCGCTGCAAACCGGCGAGCTGCACGCGGGTAAGGAAACGCCGCTCGCTTTCTCCTTCAAGGATGAGGCAACAGGGGAACCGGCGGGAGATATGGAGCCTTACCTCGGCGCGGCCGGTCATGTGGTCATCGTCAGCTCTGATCTTAAGCATTATTTGCATGTTCATCCGAAGGAGGGGCAGACGGCGGGACCGGAAGCATTATTCGAGACGACCTTCCCTGCTCCGGGGCTTTACAAGGTATGGGGCCAGTTCCAGCGCCACGGCGATATATTTACCGCTTCCTATACGATTAAAGTCGTTGAATAAGCATAGCAGCCCTTGTCCTTGCGCAACCTAGGTCAATAATGGAAGCGAAGGGATGGTCTTGTGAACCATGAATGATAAGGTTATTTCGATTCTCGAAGGGAAAATCCGGCATATCGACAGCGAGGACGGGGAGATTTATTTGGTTGGCCCCATTAAGCTGCCGGTTAATCTGGATGATCAAACGGCTATATTTCATTGGTATTGCTGGCTGTTATGCAAGGAGGAAGTAGACAAGCTCGAGGATATTATAGATAAGCTGTCCGGCGCCAATCTTGCGGAGATGCAGCAGTCGAGCGTGCTTGTCTATGGGGATTTCGAGCATGCGGACGATGCTTTCATCCGGATGCACAGCATCTGCCATACGGGAGACATATTCGGCAGCAAGCGCTGCGACTGCGGTTACCAGCTGCATCAGTCGATGAAGATGATCGTGGCGCACGGGACGGGGGCGCTCTTTTACCTGGCGAATCATGAAGGGCGCGGTATCGGGCTGTTCAGCAAAGCGATGGCTTATTTGCTTCAGGAGCAGGGCTACGATACCGTAGAGGCGAACCTTAACCTCGGGTTTGTGGATGATGCGCGCAACTACGGCGATGCAATCCGGGTACTGCGCTCCTTACGGCCGAAGGATAAGCCGGTTACGCTCATTACGAACAACCCTCGCAAGCTGGATGCGCTGCGCAATGCCGGGCTTGACGTGGCAGACCGGATTCCGCTCTGGGGAGACGTGTCGGAGTATAACGAAAAATATTTGCAGACGAAGATCAACCGCTCGGGTCATCTCGTCAGCGGTTGTCCGGAGCAGTAGCGGCATTCCATATAATGAGTACGTCACATCTCCATAACTCCTGTGATATAATTCAAGAAAAAGCGCAGGAAGCGGTGAGGTCGCGTGACTTGGCAGACGAATCGGGACGGGGAAGTGCCTGAAGTCATTCATGAAATCATACTTGAAAGCTTTCGGCTTGCCTTTCAGCTGTTAGGCACGCATTGGCGCACCGTCGGAAAAGGCTGGTCCTACAAGGAGCATCAGCATCCGCTGCTGGAGCTCAATATCGTGCTTCAGGGGAGCCAGGCAACCGTGATCACCGGCAAGGAATACATCCAGCGGGCAGGGGATCTGCTGCTGATCCGGCCGGATGAGGTTCATCACAGCCGTAACGCTTCGGATGAAGCGATGACTTATTTTTCGATGCACCTGGATGTGGACGACCCGGATTTGTTTTGCTTGCTGAGCCGGATCGAGCAGCATTTGTTCCGGGCGGAATCGCCTACCATGCAGCAGCTGATGCCTCATATTGAAGAATTGATGGAGATCTGTTCGGGCGAGCCGGAAAGCGATATCGCTAGGCGGCTGGATATCCGGGTGAAGGTCATGCAGATCCTGCTGATTCTAACAATGGAAGCAAGAAGCCTGACGCAGCCCTATTCCGGAAGCGCCGGACGGCCCCAAGGCGAATCATCCGTTCCCTTATTGCGCCACCGCGAGCAGAGCTCCCTGGAGAAAAAGGTTCAGACCTTGTTCTCCGAGCCGTATATGCGCGATCTTCAGAGGGATGAGGCAACCCTGCCTTCCTTCCGCTGGGTGGGAGTGTTTACGTTTCAAATGGAGGACAAACCGTTCTGGCAATCGACCGACCGTTTCTGGATGAAGGAACAGCTGACTGAGGATATGAAGGAGCTTGGGACAGTCGTTGTTATCGATGATCCTCCTTTTATGAATGCAGCCGTTCTGACCTCGAGGCATGCGGTTCCGAATATGGAAGAGATCGTGCTCAAGAAAAAAAGAGAACTTGAAGAGCGGCTAGGCATTCCGATCAAGCTGGGCTTTGGCGGGATTACCGCGGCGGTGTCGGAGCTGCGTTCCTTGTACCTGAACAGTCTGCGGCAGCTGGGGCATACGGAGGAAACGGACGGGAAGCTGCTCCGTTACGAGTTCGTGAGCCGCATTATTCGTTCCGCGATGCAGATTATGGAGACCGAGTACGGTGACAAAGGGCTGTCTCTCGTCAGCCTGGCGAAGCGGCTTGGCGTGACGCCCAATTATTTAAGCAATCAGTTCAGCTCGCAGACCGGCGCTACTTTTACTCACCATCTGACGAGCATTCGGATACATGAGGCCATCCGGCTTATGAGAGAGACCAATTTGAAAATCTATCAGGTGGGCGAGCTGGTCGGTTATGCCGATCATACCTACTTCAGCCGTTTATTCAAATTGACGGTTGGGGTCAGCCCCGCGAAATACCGTTTGTCCGAGCAGTCATTTTAACCGATTCGGGCAAATGCCTCAGTACCCCGGGGAACCGGGGTTTTGCAATTTTGTTGCAAAATGAATCGTAAACGCTTACATTTTATCTTAAGATAATCCAATAAATCTTAACTTTTTAACATTGCTGATGGTGTAACCCTATGTGACACTGAGGGTAGGTATTGACGACGAAGATAAACGTCTGAAAGGTGGTGCTCGCATGTACAACGTACTTGTTGTAGATGATGAACCGTTTATGCTGGAGGGCTGGAGGACCATGGTCGATTGGGAATCGCATGGGTTCCGGCTTTGCTGGGCGGTTTCGGACGGCAGGGAAGCGCTTGAGGTTATGGAGCGGGAAGTGCCCGATCTTGTATTTACCGATCTGCAGATGCCGGTTATGGATGGGCTTGAGCTGATCCGGCAAATGAAGCAAAACCAAGGGCTGAAAGAGATAAAAACGGTGATTGTGAGCGGGTATTCGCGGTTTGACGCCGCGCAGTTTGCGATCCGTCATCAGATAGAGCAGTACCTGTTAAAGCCGCTTATCGAAGAAGAGATACATGAATTGCTCGATTCGCTTCGGTTAGACATGGACCAGCGGAACAGCATGGAGGCATCGGCGAGCGAATCGTTATCCATCGTATTTGCCAGAGCGCTGCAGGAGGAGAGCGAGGAGGCTCGGATAGCCTTGACCTCCCATCTGGGCTGCTTGCCGGAGGCAACGGGGAGACTGATTGTTTTGGACGCAAAGGCTGGAAAGCCCGGGCCGACTATGGAAGAAGTGGAAGCTGAATTGTCAGGGCTGCCGGCCGGCTTCGGATGCATGGAGGAGCCATCGGGTTCAATCGGGCTGCTGGTATGGTCCCCGCAGCAGGATGGACAGGAAGAGGGATTAGACGCGGGCATTAGGCGGATGGTAGAGAGGCTTTCCGGCCGGTGGCCTTCGTGTTCGATTTATGTTAGTGGGGAAACGCGGGGCTGGAGGCATCTGAGACAGCTGAATACGCAGCTTCAGGAGCTCCGAAGCAGAGGCTTGTACAAGGGACGGGCGGGTGTCTTTTGGTATGAGCACAGGGATGAACAGACGCATTGGCGGTGGGAGGATGCGGCAAGCCGGGCAGAGGCTTTATTAGCGGCGGTAGAACGTAACAATTTTTCCGCAATAGAACAGGCTGCCACCGCACTCGTTGAGTTTGTTGAAGGAACCCATAAACCGGCAAGCAGCTTGACGGCAACTCTCTCGTATCTGCAGGGCGGACTGCTTCGCGCTTATCATAAAGCCGGCGGGGATCCGGCCAATCCGCCTGAATGGATTCTGCCTCCATACGGCCTGCTGGGGAATGTGCGGGAACAGTTGTCGGCAGCGTGCCTGCAGGCAGCCGGGCAGATCGACGAGCTGAACAGCAAGAGGCCGGAAGGCCGGCTCCAGGAGGCCGTTGCCTTCGTAACCGATCATTACCGGGAGAAGCTGCAGCTGAAGGACCTTGCGGAGCTATTCCGCCTGAACCCGGTTTATATGGGCCAGCAGTTCAAGAGGGTAACCGGCTATTGCTTTAACGATTATATGCATCTTCTGAGGATTAAGGAAGCGAAGAAGCTGTTGCTTCGAACGGATCTGAAGGTGTCCACCATTGCGAACGAGCTTGGCTATCACAGCACGGAATACTTCGGCTCCGTCTTCAAGTCCCTGACGAAAGTATCGCCATCGGCTTATAAATCAAACCAAAAAGGGGATTGTCTTGAGTGAAGAACAGGCTGTTTTCGAATAAAATCAACGATATTCCCCTAAACCTGAAGTTTCTAATGATTTACTTGTTATGCATCCTCATTCCCATTATCGGCATCAACGTTTTTTTCTACCAGCAGAACTCGGACAATATCCGGATCCGCGAACAGGAGAACCTTCGCAAATCGATGGACCGGGCCGCGGCGGAGCTTCACAGCATGATTGACGAAAGCGTTGCGGTGAGTCATTCCATCGAAGGCGATGATTCCCTGAACGAGGTGCTCGACAAAACCTACGACAGCCCTGTCTCCTCTTACGAGAGCTATGACAGCGTTCTCCGCAATAAGCTGAAGCGTTACATGCCGGTGTACCCGAACATTTTGGAAATCCGGATTTATACGTATAACCATACCATTCAGACCGGTAACAATTATTATGTCATTAATGCCCCGGAAGAAAAAAGTCCTTGGCTGGGGCCTTTGCTAAGCCAGCCGGGTCATGCTTTTCGCGTCATTGCTTATTCCGAGGCGTCGGGAACTACGGGCCTGGCAAAGAAAATAAGCGTTATCAGCGACATGGATCAAGGCTTTAGCATTGTAAAGCCGCAATACCGCAAATTTCTAAGGATCGATTTGAACGTGGATAAAATCTACGATATTTTGAGCAGGGAAAGCGACAGCCTGCAGCTGGAGCTGGTAAACGATCAGAATCAGGTTGTGGCGGAATCGGGCGGACGCGGCAAGTCGGTTTATGATGCCGATATGTCGGATTGGGCAAAGGGAGACGTTTTTGTATCCAATCTGGGCACAGTCAGTTACGTGCAAGGATGGAAATTGGTTGGCAGGGCTAACAACGACCGGATTACGACTCTTCTGGATGAGGCGCGGCGTTCCATCCTGTGGCTTGCGGTCATAAGCACGCTTATTCCTTCGCTGTTAATATTCGTTATGCTCCGTTCTTACCATTATCGGATCAAGAAGTTGGCCCGGCATATGGACCGCGTGCGCAACGAGCGGTTTGATCAGGTCACTCTCCCGGAAGGAAAAGACGAGATTGGCGGACTTATTAACACCTACAATATGATGACCAGGAAAATCAATACGCTGATTAACGACGTCTACAAACTCGAGATTCATCAGAAAAGCCTGGAGGTCGAGCGGGTGCGAATGGAGATGAATATGCTTCAGAGCCAGATGAATCCGCATTTCCTGTTCAATACTTTAAATGCCCTTCTTGTTGTGGCGACGAAAAACGGTTACAAGGATGTGACCGAAATTATAAAAAGCCTATCGCTTCTTCTCCGGAGGCTGCTCCGGCGGGCAGACGATCTGGTACCGCTGAAGGAGGAGCTGCAGTTCACCTTGATGTACCTGCAGATTGAGAAATTCCGTTTCGGCGATCGGTTTGATTATGTTGTTGATATTGATCCGCTTGCGAATGACGTCCGGGTACCGATCATGAGCATTCAGCCGCTGGCGGAGAATGCCTGCAAGCACGGGCTGCAGGCGATTAAAGGCGGAGGAGCCGTCAGAATCGAGGCTCGCATGTCCGAACGGGGGTTAACGGTCTCCGTGGCCGATAACGGAATCGGCATGGAGCAGGAGGCACTGGACCGGATTCAGCAGGCGGTCCGTTCGGAGCATGCGATGGAAGGACATGTCGGTCTTCGCAACGTGTACCGCAGGCTGGAGCTTTTTTACCATGAAAGCGTACAGTTCCGGATGATGAACGGCCCGGAGGGCGGGCTGACCGTGAGTTATCAAATACCTCTTCACCAGCTTGAGAATAACCAGACAAAGCCGGGCGCGGCTTCGTAATTGGAAAGGGGGAGCAGTATGTACCGTGTTTTGCTCGTTGATGATGAGCCGTTTGCAATAGAGGGTCTTCAATTATTAATCGATTGGAAGAAGAATGGATTCGAGGTGGAATCGGTCTGCGGAGACGGCGAAGAAGCAGCCCGCCTGATCCGGGAATCCAAGCCCGATTTAGTCGTTACGGATATTCGCATGCCGATCATGGACGGACTGGAGCTTATTTCCCGGATGAGGCTGGAGGGCCATAAACAGACTAAATTCGTCGTTATGAGCGGCTACAGCGATTTCGAGTATGCAAGGCGCGCTTTGCAGCTGGGCGTCTCGCATTATTTGACCAAACCGATTATGAGCGATGAAGCCGATGAAGTGCTGGAATGTTTGAACAAAACATTGGAGGAAGAGAGCCGCAAACAGAAGGTTGTCCGCTATACGGAGCGCTGCGCGCAGAGACGCGCGTTAACCGCATTGCTTCGCGGCGAGGAACTTTCCGATGCTGACCAAACTTCCATTAAACGCATCTCCGCAGAGGCTGCCGGATGGGTATACATGCGTGTTGCAGTGGACGAATCGGAATTAGCATCCGCGGTGGAAGAGGTTGAGAAACTGCTTGAGAAGGGCCAAGTCGAAGGAGGAGCCGGAGGCTGCATATTGGATCAGGAGCTGACCTCTTTCGGGATGGCCTGTATACTTCGGGACGACAGCAAATCGGCTATGCAGGATGCGGCAGAGCTTCTTTACAAAGCGCTCCGGGGATCGGTTCGCGGAAGCCTCAGCATGGTAGTCGGCAGTCTGGTGAAGGAGCCGGAGCAGCTTGGCAGCTCTTACCGGCACGCCGAGGAAGCGGGTGCTTATCTCTTTTATGACCGTAGAGAGAGACCTCTCTACTATGACGAGATTAAGGAGCAGGGCTTTGCCTATGATTCGCATCTATGGGAGGCAGCCGAAAAAATCATTGAGGCCGTTGAAACCAATGATGAAGAGAGGATTGTAGAGCGCCTGCAGCAGATCTTTGATCATTTCGCCGATAAAAGAACGATGCCTTCCTTGATCTCCGCCTTTTCTACCCACATTATGGTGCAGTGCTCCGGCATTTACAAAGAGCTTGGCGGGGACGCGGACCAGATGCTGGAGAAGACCGGGTATCCGCTTGTTGGGGCGAATGAGCATTCTTTGATGAAGCTGCATGCGTTTTTGCTGAGCTTTTGCCTAATGTGCCGTGAAGAATTGTCATTGTGCCGAAGCCGGCAGCAGGGAGGAACTATTGCCAAGGTAGAGGAATATTTGCGCCAGCACTACTGCGAATCCGTTACGGTGAAGGAGATAGGGGAAATCTTTTATATGAATCCGGTTTACCTGGGGCAGGCTTTTACCAGAAAATACGGCGTCAGCATTCATGAATATATTCATCAACTGCGGATGAACGATGCGAAGAAACTGCTCCATAACCAGGATATTTCGGGGTCAGCACTGGCGGAGAGGCTTGGTTATTGCAGCTATCAACATTTCCTGAAGCAATTCGAGAAACGCTTCGGCATGAAGCTTGCCGAGTATAAAAAAACAATACCCCACCTTAAATCGTAGGGGTATAATGCTTAACTCTGATTATGATGTAAACGCATTCAAATGCTTCATAATGTAGAGGTAAGCACACAATCCGTAGGAGGAGAAGCAAATGGGGGTTAAAGCAAAAAAGCCATTGTTGACAACTATGGCAGTCGCGGTTGCCTTGAGTTTAACGGTTGCAGCGTGCAGTAATGGCAATAACGGTGGCAAAAATAGTAACAGCGATGCGTCCGCTGCGCCATCTGCATCTGCGAACGCAGGCAATTCGGGCACAAATGCAACGGATGAGGCATTGAAGCCAATCGAGATCTCCGCTTTTATCGGGGCTCCTGGCCAATCGCCAACACCGGACAACAAGCTGTTCAAAAAAATTAAAGAAGATCTGGGCATTACGTTTAAGACGGAATTCCTGGTAGGCGACCTTGAGCAAAAGCTTGGCGTTATGATTGCCGGCGGCGACTATCCTGATTTGATTACCGCGGACCCTAAGCTTGTATCGGCGGGTGCTGTTATTCCGCTTGAAGATCTTATTGAGCAGTATGCTCCGAAGCTGAAAGAGCATTACGCGAAATACTGGAACCGGATGAAGGATCCTTCCGACGGCCACATTTACTGGCTGCCTAACTACGGCGCGTATCAAGGCAATGTGAACGAAACGTTCTACAGCGGTCCAGCCTTCTGGATTCAAAAAGCCGTACTGAAGGAATTCGGTTATCCTAAACTCCAAACTCTTGATGATTATATGAAGCTGATCCGCGAATATCAGGCCAAATATCCTGAAATCGACGGTCAGAAAACAATCGGCTTTACGACACTCGCGTCCGACTGGCGGACATTCGGCCTGCTGAATGCGCCTGAGCATCTGACAGGACATCCAAACGACGGCGGCGTTGTTGTAGACAATGGCGTGGCAAGCGTTTTCGCGACGCAAGACATTTCGAAACGTTACTACAAAGAACTGAACGGCCTGTACAACGAAGGGCTGATGGATAAAGAAGCATTTACCCAAAACTATGACCAGTATTTGGCGAAGCTGACTCAAGGCAATGTCCTTGGTATGTTCGACCAGCACTGGAACTTCCAAACCGCGGAAGACTCTCTGAATACGCAAGGCAAGTCCGACCGCACTTATGTAGGCTTCCCGCTTGTTTATGACACAAGCATTAAGGACTACTACCGCGACCGCGCCGTTATCAACTTGAACAACGGCTTTGGTATTTCGGTAGACGCGAAGGATCCGAAACGCATTATTCAAGCGCTTGAACAGCTGATGGATGAGAAATACCAAAAGATGTTCACTTGGGGCGAAGAAGGCGTTGACTATCAAGTTGGCGCGGACGGCAAATACACCAGAACGCCTGAGCAACGCAAAAACTACGAGGATCCGGCTTGGAAGCTTGCCAACCTCGGAGACGGCATTTACGGATACCTGCCTAAGATTGAAGGTACTTTGAGCGACGGCAATGCAACATCGCCGGGCGGAGACCCTGTAGAATTCTATGACAGCTTGAAAGATGTCGACAAAGAAGTTCTGAATGCTTACGGCCACAAAACATGGACGGAATTCTTCTCGATGCCGCCGGATAACCCGGTTTACTACCCGGCTTGGCAGATCGACCTGATTGACGGCTCCGATGCTTCGATTGCCAACAAGAAAATGACGGATGCTTCGCTGAAATTCCTGCCTAGAGCGATTATGTCGAAACCTGATCAATTCGATAAAGTATGGCAGGATTACGTAGACGAGTATAAGAAAATCAACGTAAAAGCCTACGAGGACCGCATTAACGAACAAATTCAATGGCGTATTAAAAATTGGAGCACCAATTAATGTAAGGCAGCAGAAAGCGGAAGGGATGAAGCAGACTGCCTCAGCCCTTCCGCTTTATCTTTGGAGCGGAGGAAGGAAGAGAGATGGCGAAACCTGTAGATACTATAGCTGTTGAGGCTGCTATCCAGCCTAAGAAGACCCGCAAATCCAAGCGGTTCAAAAACCAGGGTCAGCTTATGTGGATGTCGCTGCCCGTACTCATTTATGTCATGCTCTTCTCGTATTACCCGATTTGGGGCTGGACAATGGCTTTCCAGAATTACAAGCCGGCAAAATCTTTTGGCGAGCAAGAGTGGGTTGGCTTAAAGCAGTTTAAATTCTTGTTTACCGATGACAGTTTCTTGCGCGTTTTGCGTAATACGATTGGCATGAGTGCCATTAACATGGTATTAGGCTTCGTAACGGCCATTGTTTTCGCGATTCTGTTAAACGAAGTGAAGAACAAGCTGTTTAAGCGTTCGATTCAGACGATTTCGTATTTGCCGCATTTTCTATCGTGGATTATCGTAACTGGAATTGTTGCAACTTCGCTGTCCGTGGATGGCGGTATCGTCAATGAAGTATTGATGAAGCTTGGGATTATTCACGAGCCTATCATGTGGCTTAGTGAGCCTAAATATTTCTGGGGCATTGTTGGCGCATCGCATGTATGGAAAGAAGTCGGTTGGAATGCAATCATCTATCTGGCGGCGATTACCTCGATTGATCCATCCCTGTATGAGGCGGCGGAGATTGACGGGGCTAACCGTTACCATAAGATGTGGTATATAACGCTGCCAGGCATCAAGTCCATCGTTATTATTTTGCTCATCATGAACCTGGGCTGGATTCTGGAAGCTGGCTTTGAAGTGCAATATTTGCTTGGCAATGGCGTTGTAGTCGATTGGTCGGAGACCATAGATATA
The DNA here is from genome assembly GCF_003399985.2 of Paenibacillus sp. ATY16. NCBI lineage: Bacteria > Bacillati > Bacillota > Bacilli > Caryophanales > Paenibacillaceae > Paenibacillus > Paenibacillus sp. ATY16. The sequence continues at coordinate 50,748 of NZ_NMOK02000024.1, forward strand.
TTCGTACTGAAATACGGACTCAAGCAGGGCAACTATTCGCTTGCAACCGCAGCAGGTATATTCAAGACGGTTGTCAGCATCACGCTTATCTACGCCGCCAATACGATAGCGAAGCGATTCGGCGAAGAAAGGCTTATTTGATAAGGAGGGGATTACAATGAGAAAAAGAACACTTCAGCTTGAGCCGGCGATTTTTGGTACAGTCAATGCCATCATCATGATATTGCTGGCCGTAGTTACGCTCTACCCCTTCTTGAATACGCTAGCCGTATCCTTTAATGCGGGGCTTGATACGATTCGGGGCGGTATTTACGTCTGGCCGCGGGAATGGACGCTTCAGAACTATAAGGCGGTATTTGTTACAGGCACCGTATTTAATGCCTTCTTTATCTCGATCGCGCGTACCGTACTGGCAACCGTGCTCAGCTTGTTCCTTACGACGATGCTGGCCTATACGGTAAGCCGGAAGGAATATGCTTTCCGTAAGCCAATAACGATTATTATCGTAATGACGATGTACTTTAACGCGGGTCTGATTCCGTATTACTTCTTGGTTAAGGACCTTCACCTTCTCAATAACTTCCTGGTGTACATCGTTCCTGGCCTGGTTAGCGCTTTTAACATGATCGTCATCCGCACGTATATCGGTACGTTGTCGGAGAGCCTGATCGAGTCGGCAAAAGTAGACGGTGCTGGCGACTTCCGCATCTTCCTGCAGGTCATTCTGCCGCTCTGCCAGCCGGTACTCGCAACGGTAGCCTTGTTCGTGGCGGTAGGACAGTGGAACTCTTGGTTCGATACGTTCCTGTTCACCTCTTCCAAGCAGGAGCTCAGCACGCTTCAGTATGAGCTGATGAAGCTTCTCTCGTCGGCGATGAACTCCAACAGTAATCCGGCGCTGCAAAACGGCGGCGATGCCAGCGCGGCAAAAGCAATGGTTACGCCTCTGTCGATCCGCGCTGCCATTACAATCGTCGCATCCTTGCCGATTCTCGTTGTGTATCCGTTCCTGCAGAAATACTTCGTTGTCGGCATGCAGCTCGGCGGCGTAAAAGAATAACCGTACGACAAAAAGACCATCCTAAGGGGCAATGCCCTAATGGATGGTCTTTTTTGTCGTGGTTAAAAAGCGACTGCGCATTGAGCGCTATTTTAGGTAAAAGAGGCGAACTGCGCATTCGAATGTTCTTCCGATCGCCATTGCTCGAGGATTCCTTGAATCAACGGGTAAAGTTGGAATCCTTGAGCAAAAGCGAACGTTACACTTCTCCAGAATCATTCGAATTGCTCCGTCTGCCTTTTAACCACTTGTATTAATTAAAGGGTTAGCTCAGTTACAAGCTTACTGAGCATTATGTAAATTCGGCAGTCAGGGTAAGCTGACTGCCGAAACGGTCCCCAAAAAAGAAAAGGTGAGGGAGCGCAGCGGAAATAACGTACTGGAGAAGTGAAACGTTCGCCTTTGCCCCAGAATTTCATCCGCAATAAGCGGATTACATTCGAAGAAATTCGGGGGCAACAGCGATCGGAAGGACGTTATTTCCGCGCAGCGGCTGCCCATCTTACATCTCTCTAATCTAAGCTGCCACTAAGCGCAGCTACCTCACCTTAGTAAATCTCTACATCATTAGGATTAGTCCGTCCAACTTCCTTGCTCAATTCATCGAAGGATTTCACTTTGCCATGCGTTGGATGCTGCGTATGCTTACGCTGCTTCCAAGCGTTTTCGCGGCGGTTTTTTGGCGATGTCATGGTCATTCCCTCCCTTCCTAAGCAATAGGTTGGCGCTTTGGGCACCGAATCATGCAGAAGAGAACGCTCATCATAATTTAGGCGAAATAGGTAATCATAACCTGTATTAATGAACGGTGGTGACAACAGTGCCGACGAAAACCAAGGCCAGAAGCTTACCCGAAGGGAAATTGGATCATTACGCGATTAACAAGTTCCAGGATGTGCCCATCCGGCCCACTCTAGAAGCGAACGGCAAAATAATGGAGGAGCTCTTTAAAGACAGCTCGGATATCGTGATGCGCGAATTCGAAATCGAGAATGGTCCCAAGGCTCTGCTCTGCTATGTGGACGGGATGGTTACGACCAGTGCCGTGGATGCGGCAATGAAGGCGCTTATGATCCTTGAGGGCGGCGAGTTTACCATTGACTTGATAACCGAGCATACGCTTCCGGTTGCCCAAGCCTCCAAGATACAATTCTACAAAGAGCTGCTTACCAACCTGTTGTCGGGCGACAGCGTTCTGTTCGTTGACGGGCAAGATACTGCGGTCTGCCTAGGCCTCAGAGGCGGCATCCGACGCAGCGTAGCCGAGCCGGAGACGGAAACCGTGGTTCGTGGTCCGCGCGAAGGCTTTAACGAGCATCTCCGTACGAATACGTCGCTTGTGCGAAGCAAGATCAAGTCGCCGCGGCTCAAAATGAAGTCCTTCGTGATCGGAACCGAGACGAATACGAACATCATCCTTACCTATATGGCCGGAATCGTTAACCCCAAGCTGCTGCAAGAAGTGGAAGACCGCTTAAGCCGGATTCATATCGACGGCGTATTGGAGAGCGGTTATATCGAGGAGTTTATCCAGGATCAAGGCTTCTCTCCGTTCCCTCAAGTGCAAACGACGGAACGTCCGGACACGGTGGCGGCATCGCTTCTGGAAGGCCGGGTTGCCATCCTTGTAGACGGCACGCCGTTTGCCTTGATCGCTCCGTTTGGCTTCTGGCAGTGGCTGCAGGCAAGCGAGGATTATTATGAGCGGTTTATGGTAGGCACTTTATTGCGGTGGCTGAGATTATTCAGTTTGTTTGTCGCCTTGTTTTCCCCGGCATTGTATATCGCGGTTTCTACCTATCATCCGGAGATGATTCCGACCAACCTGCTGCTAAGTATCGCGGCCTCGCGCGAAGCGATTCCTTTCCCCGCCGTCGTGGAAGCGTTAATTATGGAGATCGCCTTCGAGGCGCTTCGCGAAGCGGGCGTACGGCTGCCCCGGATTGTCGGTCAGGCCGTCAGTATCCTGGGAGCGCTTGTGGTTGGCCAGGCGGCGGTTCAGGCCGGTATCGTGTCTGCCGCAATGGTTATCGTCGTCTCGATGACAGGTATCGCTTCCTTTACTTTGCCCCGTTACAATGCGGCGATCGCCATCCGGATGCTCCGTTTTCCAATCATGCTGCTCGCTTCGGTCTTTGGCTTGCTTGGGATCATGATCGCGGCTATGGTTGTTGTTGGTCACTTGGCGAAGCTGACGACGTTTGGCATTCCTTATCTCGCCCCGGTTACACCGGTTGATCTAAGCGATATGAAGGATGTCATGGTTCGCGCGCCTTGGTGGAAGATGCGGAGGCGTCCGAAATATTTGACTCCCGACAATCTAGAGCGTCAGCGTCCGCAGCCCGAATAAGCAGGAGAGGAGTATCCTATATCCGTATGAAAATAATCCGAATATGGCGTGTGGTTTCCATCAGCGTATGTGTAGGCATGCTCCTCACGCTGACGGGATGTTGGGACCGGCGTGAAATCAACGACGTCGCTTTTGTACTGGCAAGCGCCATCGATAAAGAAGACGATAGCTTCAGGGTTAGCGTTCTTATACCTCTCCCAGGCAATATGGGAAGCATGGGCGGCGGAGGCGGCTCCGGCGGGCAAAAGCCGTTCGCCATCAAGACCGAAACCGGCAAAACGGTTCGCGAAGCGGTCTCGAAGCTCCAGTTCCGCCTGCCAAGACATCTGTTTTTCGGTCATCGGCGCGTCATTATTATTGGTGAAGACCTGGCAAGGACCGAAGGGGTAAAAACGGTTATCGATGCCTTGACCCGTACGCCGGAAAATCGGCTAACCGCCTTTATAGCCATAACAAAAGGCAAAGCGGTGGATGTGCTGAACGCCGATACGCGCCTTGAACGCTTCTCCGCGGAATCGATGAGGGAGCTTCTTCAATCCGAGGCAAGCGTACGGATTTCCGTGAAAGACATTATCAGCAAAATTATCGCGGTTGGCGAGGATGCCTTTTTCCCTTATATAGAGAAAGTAAAGACAAATGTGAAAGGCTCCGAGGCGGAGGATGTTCTCATTGAAGGCTTTGCATTGACTAATGACGGTAAAATGACTGGGGTTGCCAAAGGAAGCACGGCAATTGGCGTCCGGTTGCTCAACCAACAATTCCGTAAATACGATGAAACCTTTAGTGATCAAGGCAATTACCTTACCGTATCCATCAATGAGGCTAAGATCTCTATTAAACCGATCATTCAGAATGACAATATCACCTTTCGTATTCATTCGAAAGTGAAAGTCAGCGTTAACGAAGACAGGAACCTGAACAGAAACTATGACGATTACGAGCAGCGCAAGCAGATCGAGCAACTGGTGTCCAAGCGGGTTGTGGAAGACATCAAGCTCGCGCTGGATAGCATGCAGCATGCCAATTGCGATGCCATCGGATTTGGACTTCACGTATACCGTGCATACCCTCAAATATGGACCAAGCAATACCGTAATGATTGGGATGCGATTTTCCCGAAAGTGAAATTCGAAGTTTCCGCAACGGCGAACTTGTACAGGTTCGGGATGACCAGCGAGAATCTGGGAAGGAAGGATCAATAGATGGATTTAGGGTTTATCGTTTTTGTGATCTTTCTAGTGATTGGCACGGCGATGGTGAAATGGAAAAACATGAAAAACGGATCAAGCAAGGCGATGTTTTTCACAGTGGTGGGTGTCATCGCCCTGTTAATCGTTTTTTGCGTCAACCACAAAATATACTCCATTATGAACATAACCTTCATGCGGGCAATGGTCATGGGCATTTACGTTCTGATGAGAGGGCAGGGGGTCTAGCATGCAGGACCGGATGAAAGTTACGACCATGCAAATGTCTATGCTGGTTGGATCATTGCTGATTGCTTCAAATATGAACACGATGCCGACGGCTATTACGATGGCTTCCAATCAAGATGCTTGGTACGCTTATTTATTTCCGATTCCGTACGGTATCTTTATGGCGTATTTGCTGTGGAGGCTGATGCGCTTCAACCCGGAAAAAAATATGTACGAAATGATGCAGTATTCCTGCGGCAAATGGCTTGGGGGGCTGCTGAACGGGATATTAATTGCTTATCTGATGCTCGATTTAATTAGCCAGCTGCGCATATACAGCGACTTTTTCAGCTCTTCCATTCTGCTGCGCACGCCGCAGATTTACATTTTGCTCATGACAATGCTTCTATTGGCTTATTATGCTGGGGGGTCCATGGAGCATTTGTTTCGGACGAACGTTGTGTTCATCACATTGTTTCTCTCCCTCTTTGCGTTTACGCCGCTGCTGCTGTTGAACGAGATTGATATGCAGAAGCTGAAGCCGTTTCTAAGCGGCGGCATTGCCCAGCCTTTAAAAGGGGGAGTGCTCGCCTTGGGCTCCTTCACGGATTTGATCATATTCGGATCCTTCCTGCATCATGTGAGGAAGCCTCGCGATATCTACATAGCGATGAAAATGGGCGTCATTTACTCCTCTATGATGTTAACGATCTGGCTGTTTTGCGTCGTTAGCGTCGTAAGCCCGATTCTTTCCTCAAGGGTTCTCTATATCGGCTGGATTCTGGTGCAGCAGATTCACATTACCGATTTCCTGGACAGAATCGACCTGTTCCTTATATCGCTATACGTGCCGGTGCTGCTGATCAAATACGCTGCGCTCTACATAGCCATCCTGACGGGAATTGCGTCCTATACGAAGAAAAAGAAATTCGATTTTATCAATTTGCCAATGGGGATCGTCATTACGATACTGGCGGCCATTTCATTCGATAATACGGATGAAGTTTCGTTATTTTACGCTTTTGGCATGCTGCCGTTATCGTTTGGCGTACAGATCCTGTTCCTTGGAAGCTTGTTTATTGGACTTGCCGTCCGGAAGAAAAAGAGTATGCCGCCCGATTTGAAAATATCCGGTTACGGAATAGGGGTATGGCTGACGCTGGCCGGCGCGATCGTCTCTGTGCTTGCGGGTACGATGGTCGGCAATATGCGGGGGATTTATGGCGATACGGGAGCCACCTTGTTTATCTGCTTCCTTGTGTTATGCGTCTTTCTGAGCTTCAAGGAGTACAGCAAAGGATTTGCATCAAGAGGGAAAAACAGCTAGAAATGGATAACGGCACCCATAAGCGGGTGCCGTTGGCTTGTGTACCTTATATTTAACCTCGGCGGTTTGTACTTCATGCAGCATCATGCTGACCGCGTGGTTCATATCCCTTGTTAATTGCAACAAGATTTGTGTGAGATGTTCATCTTGCGCATACTCTGGGTTGCTTTGCGTAACGGGCAAAGCAGCTTGTAAGCATACTTTAAAACAACGAAAGCCCTGCCTCTCTTCCGTCCTTGCGGCTCCTAGACCGCGCCAGTGTGAATCAAAGTTCTTACTGTTCGTAAGGATTGGAATTAACAGAAAAAGAAAAATCGAAATTCGAGGAAATCATGAATTTTTCTGTTTTTGGAGGGATATACAGGGGTTAAATATAACACAACTTTTATAGTATACAATCACTCGCCAGAAAAAGTCAAGTAAAAGTAAGAAAATGTTAGGTCCATTTGGCTGCCCACAGCTTCATTTGCTTCAAAATCGCATGCAGGTCTTCGCCTTTTGGCGTAAGCGTATATTCAACCGTCACGGGTACGGTAGGGAATACCTGCCGTTCAAGCACGCCTTTTTCCTCCAGGTGGCGAAGCGTACTGGTCAATGCCCGCGGACTAACCGCCGGAATCAGACGTTGAAGTTCACCGAATCTTTTTGTACCGCAGAATAACTCTCTGATCACAAGAAATGCCCATTTGCCGCCTATAACGTCCAGCGTTTTCTCGATATTGCATTCAATCGTTTCTGGTTCCTTCGGAATGTAATTATTCGCATTCATGACCATTAAAGCTCCTTTCTTTCTTAACGAGCCAAAGTTACCTTCAGTATAGTATATATAATAGAAATAATAAATTAAAAAAACATTCACTACTTTAAAAAGAATACGGACTGCCTTACACTTAGCCTTGAAAGAGATCAGGCGAGGAGGAGTCAACGGATGAAATACAGAAGACTCGGAGGCAGCGGATTAAAGGTTAGCGAGATTGGTCTTGGAAGCTGGCTTACTTACGGCGACGCCACGGAGAAAGATACGGCAAGAGAATGTATCCGGTATGCGTACGAGAACGGGATTAACTTCTTCGATACGGCAAATGCGTATAACCGGGGAGAAGCCGAGAAGGTAATGGGTGAAGCCCTTAAGGAATTCCGGCGCAGCAGCTACGTGCTGGCTACCAAAGTGTATTTTCCGATGGACGCCGGCCCTAATGACCGGGGTTTGTCTCGCAAACATATTATGGAGCAATGCGATGCCAGCTTAAAACGTCTCGGCACGGATTATATTGACCTATACCAGTGCCACCGCTATGACGCGGAGACCCCGGTGGAAGAGACTCTTCGAGCATTGGACGATCTGGTTGCCTCCGGCAAAGTTCTCTATGCGGGAATCAGCGAGTGGACGGGCGCGCAAATTACCGATGCGGTTGGGATCGGCAAACGCCTTGGTCTTCGCCCTCTAGTCTCCAACCAGCCGATCTACAATATGATTGAGCGTTACATCGAGAAGGAAGTACTCCCGGTAAGCGAAAGAGAGGGCCTTGGGCAAGTCGTGTTCTCTCCTTTGGCGCAGGGCGTGTTAACGGGGAAATACAAACCGGGACAAGCTGCCCCTTCAGGCAGCCGCGCGGCTAATGACCGTACGAACTTCGTCATTAATAGCTATATGCGGGAGGATGTGCTGGCCTGCGTTCAAAAGCTGGAGCAGCTGGCGGGCGAAATCGGCGGTACCTTATCGCAATTTGCCCTTGCCTGGGTGCTGCGCCAGCCGGGTGTAAGCTCCGCAATCATCGGTTCAAGCCGGCCTTCGCAAATCAAAGAGAACCTGGGGGCTATCGATCTAGTATTGACGGACGAAGTACTTGCGCGCGCAGATGAAATTCTCTCCGAGATTGAAGGGTTTGCTCCGCTTCGTTAAGCAAGTTTCGAATGCATTCCTTCATTTAAATAGGGTATGATGGGTTCAGGTTTAATGAAGGGATGAAAGATAAGATATGAAGCTTGTTTTGCTAAGGGGATACAACTTCTTCTATTTCTCGATGTTTGCGATGTTTCTGTCGTTCCTTCCGTTATATTTCGCGGAGAAAGGCATTACGGCATCGGAGATCGGGGTTATTCTGGGGACGGGAAGCATGATCGGAGTGGTCTCGCAGCCGCTCTGGGGAATGATCAGCGATAAATATAAAACGGTCAAGGCAGTGCTCTTGATCCTGCTTATTGCTTCGATTGGCCTTGGGATGGCGCTGTTCTCGATATCGCTAATGCCAGCCGCATTTGCGCTGACGGCGGCAATGTACTTCTTCCTGATGCCGGCCGACCCGTTAACCGAGAGCATGAATTACCGCTTGGCGGAAAAAGCGGGGGTTGGCTTTGGTACCGTCCGGATGTACGGCGCGCTTGGGTATGCTGTCGCTTCCTATATAATAGGCTATATTGGCGACAGGTACGGAATGGGCAGCTTTATGTATCTGTTTGCCGCTTACGGCGTTCTCGCGTTTTTGCTCTGCGCCATGCTGCCTGAAACTCCGGCAGCCGGCAAGCCGGTGGCTTGGCGGGATATGAAGCCCTTCTTCAAGGACAAGCGTACCGTACAGTTTCTGCTGCTGGTGCTTCTGATCGCGATCCCGCACCGGATGAACGACAGCTACGTCGGCTTGTACGTGCAAAGCCTTGGCGGCGGGGTAGGGATGGTTGGATTGGCCTGGTTCATAATGACGCTGGCCGAGGTCGTATTCTTCGCTTTAATTAACCGGTTCATCAAGCCGGGCAAGGAACTGCAGGTCATCTCCGTAGCGGCGTTTTTTTATGTGCTTCGTTTTGTCCTGTCGGCCTGGTGGGATAACCCGGTAGCGATTGTATGGCTGCAGCTTTTGCAGGGCGTTTCGTTTGTCCTGTTCTATGCGGCATCCATTCAATATCTGTATACCTTGATTCCGGAGCAGTGGAAAGCGACCGGACAAACGATACTCGCGATGCTGCTGTTCGGGATATCGAGTATTATATCCTCGACGGTGGGTGGCTGGCTCTTTGACTGGATAGGGGGACCTGCCTTGTACGCTTGCATGTCGGCTTTGTCGTTTATCGGGGCTTGCTGCGGACTGCTTATTCAGCGGAATGTGAATCAAATGAAAAGGATCAGGGCAACCTGATCCTTTTTGCATATATACATATATAATAGAAGAGATTTTTTTGGAAATTCATTAATGGGTAGGAATAATGGATTGTCCGTTTTTTTGTTTGGCGCGCATATTATCGTAATCCTTAATCTTCTGAGGCATGATATCTCCGCCCGCAAACTGGTATTTCACGAGGGTATTAAAGTCCTGAAGCCATGGAGTAAGGGAATGATTCATCCAGGCTTCTTTCGCATATTCGTTAAGTTCGTTCACAAAATCCATGTTGGCCGAAATATGCACTTCCTGGACAGCCGGGGCAAGCTCCCTGACCTTCACGGCTACGGTCTGCTTCAGCTCAGGGGAAAGCATGCTGTGGTCATTTACAGTGAATAGGGAGTTATAGGGCGTGACAAGATGACGGTTATCCCAGCGTTGACTGCCGGTGTCATGATTGTATACGCCCTCGCTTGAACCGCTGCGGTCCTGTTCGTCGGTACGCCCTGCGCTCTTGGTGCCAACGGCCGACCAATCGAGAGCAAGGCCTACATAGGCATTCTTGTCGGTGAGCATTACGATGGCGGTGCCTACGCCGCCAAGCTTGGAAACTTCATTAGACAGCTTATTGCTGTATTCGAAAAAGGCATTGTCATGCTGGCGGGGATTGTTGGCGGAAGAAGTCCCGTACATTTTGCCGCCAAGCATTTTGGCGTCGCCGGCTTTCCGGCTACCGTAATCGTGATCGCTGCTTCTGCTGAGCTTCTCATAACCGCAGGCCGCAGTCATGCTTATCAATAAACAAGAAATCATCAATAATCCGGATACTCGTTTGTTCATGGGGAATCAGCCTCCATTCGGGCAGTTATAGGAATAGGGTTTGTAGGGAACGATGAAATATACACTTTGGCCTCCATACATAATTGACCATGGGTTTGGTGCACAATGTAGGGTAGGGAAACCGTGTTTGATAGCATGTTTTTAATCACTTTGTCAAAGCCGCGAAACCGTGAAAAACCTGAGTTTTTGACAGCTTTGAGAACAATTTGTGAACTCTCTGTGGAACATTGACAAATAAGTACAGCAACTTTATATTTAATTAAGTGATTTAGTTCCAGTAGTTGTCATAACATCTGTGAAACACGCAGTTTGCCGCATTATTACTAAGATGTTAGCATCTGCGAAAACGTCAAAAGTGGGGTTGATTATTGATGAATCGGTGGCAGTTTTTTAGAAAGCTTGCACCGCTTCTGGCCTTGATGGTGCTCGTGCTGTCGGCATGCGGACGAAGTGACTTGTCCACGCTGAGGCCCCAAGGTCCTGTAGCGGAAGAGCAGTTCGGACTGATGAAGCTGGCGATTTCAATCATGCTCATCGTGATTGTGGTCGTGTTTGCGATTTCTTTCTATGTAATTATTCGTTTCCGCAGACGTCCCGGCGACAACACCATTCCGAAACAAGTGGAAGGTAACCATAAGCTGGAGATTATCTGGACGGTCATTCCGATTATCCTGCTGATCATCCTGGGCGTACCAACCATCCAATCGGTATTTAACCTCTCAAAGGATCACACAAAAGATCCGGAGGCGGTTAAGGTTGTTGTAACCGCTCACCAATATTGGTGGGAATTCGAGTATCCTGAACTCGGAATTAAGACTGCACAGGAATTGGTAATTCCTAAAGGCAAGACGATCTCCATCGAAGCGAAATCAGCAGACGTTCTTCACTCGTTCTGGATTCCGTCTCTTGCCGGTAAAATCGATGCTAACCCTGGAGCTAACGTAAACATCATGTACTTCTCGGCTCCAAAAGAAGGCGTTTACTTAGGTAAATGCGCCGAGCTTTGCGGACCTTCGCACGGCTTAATGGATTTTAAAGTAAAATCGGTGGACGAGGCTTCGTTTGACCGTTGGACTGCTGCTTTGCAAGCTCCGGTTGCGCTTCCAAGCGACCCAGCTATTAAAGAAGCATTTGTCAGCAAGTGTCTGACTTGCCACGCCGTAGGCGATCAAGGCGGTCCGGCATTCCCTAACCTGACTGGTATCGGCAGCCGTGAGACTGTCGGTGGTATTCTCGTTAACACTGATGATCCGAAATATTCCAACGAAGGTTCGACTTACGACAACCTGCATCGCTGGATTGAAGATCCGTCGGCTGTAAAACCTGGCACGCTGATGCCTAAGGTTGATCTTACTCAACAAGAGCTTGACGGAATTTCTAAATATTTATCGGAATTGACTCTCGACTATCAACAATAATCATCGGTGATTAAAGGAGGTACCTACCTTGGCTCATGGACATGCGGTTAAACGTTATTCCGGCCTGATGGACTGGCTGACAACGGTTGACCACAAAAAAATCGGTATATTGTATTTAATCGCCGGCGGTTTTTTCTTCCTGGTCGGCGGGTTGGAAGCACTTCTCATTCGGATTCAGCTGTGGAAACCGCTTAACGACTTCGTTAGCGCGGATACATATAACGAGCTGCTTACGATGCACGGTACTACAATGATCTTCCTTGCAGCGATGCCAGTCATCTTCGCATTGATGAACGCGATTGTACCGCTGCAGATTGGCGCGCGCGACGTTGCGTACCCATTCGTAAACGCAATTGGCTTCTGGACTTTCTTCTTTGGCGCAGTCCTGCTGAATGTCAGCTGGTTTACTGGCGCTGCACCGGACGGCGGCTGGACGGCTTACGCCCCGCTTTCGGGCACTACATTTAACGGCGACCACGGTTTTGACTATTACGTGCTTGGCTTGCAAATTGCGGGTATCGGTACGCTGGTCGGCGGTATTAACTTCTTGGTAACGATTATTAATATGCGCGCTCCGGGAATGACCTTCATGCGCATGCCGATGTTTACTTGGTCCGTATTCATTACTTCGGCACTGATCCTGTTCGCATTCCCTGCACTGACGGTTGGCCTTGCGGCCCTCATGTTCGACCGCATATTCGACGCAAACTTCTTTGATCCTTCCGGCGGCGGTAATGCCGTTCTCTGGGAGCATATTTTCTGGATCTTCGGGCATCCTGAGGTTTATATCCTGATCCTGCCGGCATTCGGTGTTATCTCCGAAGTTGTCAGCACGTTCTCGCGTAAACGGTTGTTCGGATACAGCTCGATGGTCTTTGCTACGATCCTGATCGGTTTCTTGGGCTTCATGGTATGGGCGCATCACATGTTCACGACAGGTCTTGGACCGGTTGCGAACGGTTTGTTCTCCATTGCAACGATGCTGATCGCGGTTCCGACAGGTATCAAGATCTTTAACTGGCTGTTCACGTTGTGGGGCGGTTCGATTAAATTCAATGCAGCAAACCTGTTTGCCGTAGGATTTATCCCAACGTTCGTAATGGGCGGTGTAACCGGTGTCATGCTGGCTGCGGCTCCTGCCGACTTCCAGTACCACGACTCCTACTTCGTCGTAGCGCATTTCCACTACGTTATCGTTGGCGGTCTTGTATTGGGTCTCTTTGCTGGTCTTCATTACTGGTGGCCTAAGATGTTCGGCCGCATGCTTAACGAAGGTCTGGCAAAGCTGACGTTCTGGACATTCTTTATCGGCTTCCATCTGACATTCTTCGTACAGCATTTCCTTGGTCTGATGGGTATGCCGCGCCGGATCTGGACTTATCTGGACGGTCTGGGCTTCAATGAACTGAACTTGGTCAGTACAATCGGCGCAATGCTGATGGGTCTGGGTACGATCTTCTTCCTTCTGAATGTTGTCGTTACGGCGTTCAAGCCGAAAAACGCAGCAAACGATCCTTGGGAAGACGGCCGTACGCTGGAGTGGACGATTCCTTCGCCGGCTCCGGAATACAACTTCAAGCAAACTCCGCTTGTACGCGGTTATGATGCATACTGGAAAGAAAAAATGGATGGTCATAAAGAAATGACACCGGCTGAACCGATCGGTTCGATCCATATGCCATCCCCGTCTATTCTGCCATTGTTTATGGCGATCGGCTTGTTTATTACAGGTCTTGGTCTCATGTACTCGCATGGCGAATGGGGTAAAATCGCAGGTATTGAAGCAGGATTCGTTGTAGGCGGTATCGGTCTGATCATTACATTTACATGTATGATTATCCGTTCCCTGATCGATGATCACGGCTTCCATATCGAACCAGAAGAACTGCAAGATAAGGGGGTTAAAGCATGAGTGCACATTCCCATACTGAAGGCCAATTGCCTCATGAGCCTGAAAAAGCAACCCTCGAGGGTCGCAATAAGATTCTTGGTTTCTGGTTATTCCTTGGCGCGGAAACGGTATTGTTCGGAACGCTCTTCTCGGCGTTCCTTGCTCTCCGCGATCAAGTGCTTGACGGTCCCAAATCACAAGAGCTGTTCGAGCTTCCGCTCGTTGCGCTTGCAACAGGCTTGCTCCTGACTTCCTCGCTTACGAGCGTATTCGCAACTCAAGCTCTTCACCTGCAAAAGGTAAAAGCAATGATCTGGTGGCTGGTCATTACGGTCATTCTGGGTCTTGGCTTCCTTGGCCTGGAGATTTACGAGTTCACGAATTACGTTCATGAAGGACATGGATTTACAACGAGCGCATTCAGCTCCTCGTTCTATACATTGGTTGGCTTCCACGGCGCTCACGTAGCGTTTGGTATCGTGTGGATCTCGCTTCTGATCGGACAATTGCTGAAGAAAGGCCTGACGGTTACAACTGCTCCTAAAGCATACGTTGCCGGCATCTACTGGCACTTCATCGACGTTGTCTGGGTATTTATCTTCACCGTCGTTTACCTGATGGGAAAGGTGGGCTAATCCATGGCAAGCAATCATACCACGGAGGAACAACGTCCGGTTCGTCATAAGGTTGAAGGACCTAAGAAACACATCGTTGCCTTTATCTTCTCGATCCTGCTGACATTGATCGCTTTCGCGGCTGTCGCCGGCGGTGAGATTAACACCGACTTCATCTACATCATTCTTATCGGCTGCGCAATCTTGCAAGTATTTGTACAGATGGCGTTCTGGATGCATATGAAGGATCGCGGCCATACGTTTGCGATTATCGGTATCCTGTTTGGCGTATTCGTCGTATTCACGTGTGTCATCATGGCGGAATATTGGGCTTGGTGGTAACGTTATTGCATAATTGAAAAGAGGAGGGTCCCCAATACAGTTACGGGCCCTCCTTTTTTGCAGATATTTGAAAGGAGCTGCCATCGATGCTTGGCTTACAGTATTTCAGCTTTGAAGAGTTGTGGACCCCATGGTTTTTGTTCTTCATGATCGCCGTTGTGATTCTCTACTTCTATCTGATTGGACCATGGCGGGAGAAGCATGCACCGCACGCGGATAAGGCAACAGTCTGGCAGAAAATCATGTTCGTGAGCGCAGCGGTCATGTTCTACCTCGTGCAGGGAGGCCCGTTCAGCTTGCTGGGCCACATGATGTTTACGTTCCATATGATAGACATGTCCGTCTCTTATTTGATTGTGCCGCCAATGCTGCTGCTCTCGGTACCACCTTTTATCTGGCAGAGAATGCTCGCTGCCCAAGGCTGGAAGAAGCTACGCTTTATGACGCATCCGATTGCGGCGATTTTAACGTTTAACATGTTGTTCTCGCTCTATCATGTACCGCTTCTAAACGATTATGTGATGACGCATTTCTGGCTGCACCGGCTTGTTTATTTTATCCTGCTTGTTGCGGCCATGTTGATGTGGGCACAGATCGCGAATCCGGTACCGGAATGGAATCGCCTTACCGATCTGAAGAAGATGGCCTATGTATTTGCCAACGGCGTACTCCTGACGCCGGCTTGTGCTTTTATTATTTTCGCGAGCACGCCGATGTATGCGGTATATAGCAATCCCGATACTTGGGTGAAAGCGATGGGCTATTGCGTAAGCGATCCTTCCCAGCTGCTTACGCTGTTCGATGGACCACAGTTCTTCAACCTTCTGGGAAGCCCGGAGGAGGATCAGCAGCTTGGCGGTATCGTCATGAAGCTGCTGCAAGAGTTCATGTACGGCGTCATTCTGGCTTATATCTTCTTCCACTGGTTCAAACGCGAGCATAAGGATGACGATGTAACAAATGCGACAAATGAAGCGCCAATTGAGCTGCCCAACATGAACAAAGGCACGGTATAATAGAGCGGATAATATTTTTTGGCATGTGCTTTCGAAGCAAGAATCATCATAATCAGACTACACCTAGTCTGTTTATGTGATAATTCTTTTTAGGTGGGATAGCATTGGACAAGTACACAATTTTTCCTACGATCAGCACGAGCTTTATCGTCATAAGCGCGATTCTGGTCGCGATCGGCTGGAATCTGGCTATTAAGCGGAGGCTCGATCAACATAAGAAAGTGATGATTGCCGCGGCTATTGCAGCTCTCATCTTCTTCATCATTTATTCGTCCCGGACCGTACTTGTCGGTAATACGGAATGGGGGGGGCCGGATAGCTTAAAACCTTATTACCTAACCTTCTTGTTGTTCCATATCGTTCTTGCAACGGTAGCAGCCGTATTTGGCATAACAACACTTGTACTGGGCTTCAGGGAGAAATACGCGAAGCACAGGAAGTGGGGAAAAGTAACTTCGGTCATCTGGTTCTTCACGGCGATTACAGGCGTTGCCGTGTATATCCTTCTTTATATGATGTATCCGGGAGGCCATACCAAGCCGGTTATTGATGCGATTTTTGGCTGGTAGGATTGTATTTCTGAAAAGCTAGAGTGTGTCTCAGTTCATGAGACACACTCTCTTTTTTTGTCAAAATGGTAAAATCTGTTGACTCTTTAGTATTGCTGTGTATATACTGTGTATAAGGATATACACAGTATAATGACTGTGCTTCGGAAGGAGATGGCCTGTTGAATTTACGGCAAGGAGCCTGGCATATTGCTAAGCATGAGCTTACGCGGGATTGGGTTGGAATTTTATTTACTTTTTTATTTAGTCTATATCTGGCTTTGATAACAATTGCGGTCTACAACGATACGGAAAGAATCATGTCTTGGGTGCTCGATATGATCTTTATCGTTACATTCCCAAGCTTGGCATTCGTAATGAACAAGACGACGATGCGCTTCTGGCGGGAGGATACCTTCACCGGCAAGCTGGCCGAATGGCGGACGCTGCCGATTCCGCTCTCCCACCTTGTAATCGGAAGAATGCTTCAGCTGGTTATGGTGCTGGCTTTGGTACTGACGTTATTTTTCACGACCCAATATATACTGGTTGACCGCCTGCATGACCATTTATCTATCGGAGCTTATCTGTTGTTCGCTTTATTCTGGTATTTTTACGCCCTATCGATGGCTGTCTTGTACGTGTACTTTGAAATCGGTCATACCGGAAAGGCCTACGCGATGTTCTGCTATATCAGCGTTGTTGTCTATGCGGCAATTTGCGCGGTGCTTGGTTTTTTCAATGCCGGTATCGTGCTTGGACTCTTGGACGGACTAGAGAAGGGACAATGGTGGTATACCGCTGCCGCATTCCTCGTGTGCGTCATTACGATGTACTTGGGCTATATGATTATCAAAAAGCGGCTTAAGAACCGCCATTATACAAAAAAGACTACGGTAAGCTCCTGATTTGGAAGAAGGTGAGACTGTGTGGCTGCCAATTCATATTAACGAACAAAGCGCGGAACCGCTCTATTATCAGATTGAAGTGCAGCTAAGAGCGCTAATCGTAAGCGGGCAGCTGGAAGAAGGAACGTTATTGCCCTCCATCCGGGAGCTGGCGCAGCTGCTCAAATGCAGTGTAATTACGGTGCGCCGGGTTTATCAGGATTTGGAGAATGAAGGGCTGCTCCGGACGAAGCAAGGAACCGGAACGTATGTAGCCCGGATTGAGCAGAATGCGATGGACCGGTACCGTCTGGACGCGGTTACGGAAGCGCTCGAGGCGGCCGTTGAAGCCGGCAAGCTTGTACAATGCACGCGGGAAGAGCTGACGAAGCTGTTCCAGGAAGTGCTGGATCGAAAGTTTGGAGGGTAGAAGATGAACGAAAATGCAATAAGTTTGAAGGAAGTTGAGCTGCAACGGACGCATTTTCAACTGGGACCCATTCAGCTCGAAGTACCAAAGGGTTACGTGACGGCCATCGTAGGGCCTAACGGCTCCGGTAAAAGCTCAACCTTTAAGCTCATTCTGGATTTGATTAAGCCTCAAAAAGGGGATATCAAGCTTCTGGGGAAAAACATTTCCGAGGATGAAGACTGGCAGACGAAGAGCAGAGTCGGTTTTTTGCCGGAATTGTTTTCCCCGCATGATAATAGACTGAAGGCTTCTGCCAAGACGGAATTTGTGAAGAAGTGGTATCCCGAATGGGATGTAAACCGCTATCAGGAGCTGCTTCGGTTGTTTGAAGTCGATGACGGCATCAAGCTTGGCAAAATGTCCAAAGGGATGCGGCGCAAATACGAATTCGCTTTAATCCTGTCGCATCACCCGGAATTACTCCTCTTGGATGAGCCTTCGTCGGGGCTTGATCCGCTTGCATGGCGGACGATGATTGATGTCCTTCACCGTTACATGGAGCCTGGCGACCGGACGATTCTGATGGCGTCCCATATCGTTGAAGAAGTGAAGCGTCTCGCCGATTATATCGTATTTATGATCCATGGGCGCGTGCTAGGCGTATACGAGAAGGATGAGTTGTTCGGAAGCTGGCATGCCTTCTATGTGCATGGGGAGCAGGTCAACCGCAAGCGGGTTCAAGCCATGCCGGGACAATGCGGGATTGAGGACACTGGCGGCGGTATGCTCCGCGTCATTACGCGGATGGCTCCGGATGCCGAAGAATGGTGCGGGCAGGAACATATTACGATTACGCACCGGCAGGCTTTGCAGCTGGATGATATTTTGGCCATATTGGTTGAGCAGGAACGGACACGGCTCCGGTCATAGTTTGAGGAATGCTTTCGAAGTAAGAATCATCACGAACTGCTAAACCTAGCAGTTTGGGTGATCATTCTTTTTAGGAGGAATAATACATGAAGCCATTAATAGTAGATCGAGTGCATAAGCAATACGGGGAGAAGACGGCGGTAAACGGAATCAGCTTTGAGGTGGAACAAGGGGAAATTTACGGATTGCTGGGGGCTAACGGAGCCGGCAAAACGACCACGATGCGGATGGTGCTGGGACTGATCTATCCGGACGAGGGCAGGATTTTGTACAACGGCCAGCCTTATACTCAGGAGCAGCTCAGCATGCTTGGCTACTTGCCGGAAGAACGCGGACTGTATCCGCGCGTTAAGGTTAGCGATCAGCTGATCTACCTGGCGCAGCTGCGCGGGATGGACAAGAAGGACGCGGATGCCAACCTGAAGCGTTGGCTGGACCGATTCGAGGTTCCCGAATATTACGGCAAAAGAATCGAGGAGCTGTCCAAAGGCAATCAGCAGAAAATCCAGTTTATCGCTTCGGTTATACATCGTCCGCGTATCGTTATTTTGGACGAAGCTTTTAGCGGTCTAGACCCGGTTAACGTGGAACTGTTGAAGTCTACCGTCAAGGAATTGCGGGATGCCGGAACTTCGATGCTGTTCTCGACGCACCGGATGGAGCATGTGGAGGAGCTGTGCCGCAACATTACGATTCTTCATCGTTCCAATCCTGTTCTGCAAGGCAGCTTAAGAGAGATTAAGAAACGTTACCCACGGGAGAAGGTTGTTCTGCGCACGGTAGGCGAAGTGACCGGCCTTGAAGGGTTAAGCGGGGTGACCGGCGTGCAGAAGCATGAATACGGCTACGTGGTTGGCATTGCGGAGGAGAGCTCGGCGTCGAATATTTTGCGCCATGCCCTAGAGCAGACGACCATTCACAAGTTCGAGATTATGGAGCCGACATTAAACGAAATCTTTATTAAAGCGGTAGGCGGTGATCTGCATGAATAGTTTCTGGACGGTAGCAGGCTTTACGATGAAGAACAAGTTCAAGGGTAAATCCTTTTTAATTACGACATTGATCTTTGTCGTCATCTTATGTATCGGTTCAAACTTGCCTTATATTATTTCTTTGTTTGATAAGAATAGCGATAAACCCGCTAACATTGGTTATGCCATTGATGCGCGTGCAGTTGAAGGCACCAAAATCGCGGAGCAGCTGCGCCAAACGTACGCGGGTCAAGACAAGCCGGCAATCAAGCTGATTGAGTATCCGGATACGGGCTCCACGGAGCAGAACGAGAAGACGTTAAAAGCCGCCGTTGCGGATAAGAAAATTAAAGGCTACCTGCTATTTGGTCCTGTCAACGAGACGGGGCTGCCTACCGTAACTTATAAATCCGAGAAGCTGATGGACGAGAAAACGTCGCAGGCGCTGGAGCAAGGCATTCAAATCGTAAAAACCGACATTGTCCTGAAAGACAGCGGATTGACGGATCAGCAAAAATCTATGCTGCTAAATCCAGTTGTTATTAATACGATGCAGATCGCGGCAAGTGATGGTGCAGGCGGAGCGGGCAATGGCAAGACCGAGTCTCAGCAAGGCGTGGATATGGGCTTTGTAACCCTTCTCTTGCTGCTCTTGTTCTTCGGCATTATGGTTTCCGGCCAGATGATTGCCTCGGAAATTACGGCGGAGAAAAGCTCGCGCGTCATGGAGATTATCGTCACTAGCGTATCGCCGCTAAAACAAATGTTTGGCAAAATTTTCGGCATGTTTGTGGTAAGCCTAACGCAAATGGTAGCTTACTTGGTTGTTGTCATTATCAACATCAACCTGCCTCATAACAACTCGGCGTTCATGCAATATAATATTGATCTTTCGAAGGTGGATCCGCTGCTTCTGGTATATGGCTTGCTGTTCTATGTAATGGGCTTCCTGTTGTACGCGACTTTGTTCGCGGCAGTTGGTTCCATCGTCAGCCGTACCGAGGATCTGGGTCAAGCCGTTATGCCCATTACCATGCTGTCGCTGGCTGGCTTCTACATTACCACGTTCAGCATTTCCAGTCCGGATACGATGCTTGTAAAAGTCACTTCGTTTATCCCGTTCTTCTCGCCGTTCGTCATGCTGCTTCGCGTCGGTCTCGCCAATCCGCCAATCTGGCAGGTTATTGTCTCCATCGCGATCCTGCTCGTAAGCATTTACGCGGCGGGCTGGCTGTCCGCCAAGATTTACCGTACCGGCGTCTTGCTCTACGGTAAGCGTCCGAGCTGGAAAGAGTTAAGAAAGGCTATGAAGGCGTATAAAGTATAGCAATTATAGGTGAAAAAAATGTGAGTAACGGTTATAGATTAGACAGTTTACAAGATAAAACAAGACAATTCACAGGTAAAAATAAGACAATTTACAAGATAGACAATTAAAATCAAAGAAAATGAGCCTCTAGAATCGCTTCTAAGGCTCGTTTTTTCGTTCATAAAGCCATTTACAAACCCTGATAAATATTTAGACTGCCGTAAACATCATTAAGCTAACGGGCAGGATACTTCCAATAATGCCATCTATCTAGGAAAGTAAAACGACCATGTAAATGTGATAAATGTAGGGTCCTGTCCATACATATAGAAAAGCGAAAATGTATGGAGGGCGATGATAAAAATGAAAATTGCGGTTTACATTATAACTGTGCTTAGCTTTTTTATATCTGCGGGTTGCAGCAATTCGTTTAGTGAATCGGATGCAGTAAAATATACATTTACCAAGCTGCATAATTTAAATGAGCCGCATCTAAATGCCGACTTTCCCAAACGAAATGGAACAAGGAATATGAAGGTCTCAATTGGTGGTATGTATGGAAATACAACGATTTTAATGTTAACAACAAGTGTTAAATTGATTGATACAGAAACATACGAAGTTACCTTTATCAAAGATTGGAACTATATAGTGGATGATAAAAATGTGATTAGTTATTGGAAATTTAGGGTTACGCCAAACAATGTGACTCTTTTAGGAAAAGATGACAAGGATGATTTACTGTCTGCAATAGGTTAAGATTCAAGTAGACCAACCAAGTACATACCGGCGGCTTTACGCTAACGGGAGACTTTAGTTCAACAACAAAACAGCTGCCGGCAATCATTCGGCAGCTGTTTATTCATAAGACTTCATTAACCTTAATGGCTTCGATTCTATATTCACACAGCTCTAAAAACGAACCTAAATCAAAGAGGAAGAGCTTGATTTCGTCGTATCTCTGGCTCTTACGTATAGTAAGGAATTCGAGAAAAATTAGCGTATCAGCTACTTGATGTGTTTTAAGTTTAAAAGCCTTAATTCTTCTATCTTCTCCCCAAGTCCAAAAAGATGCTAAAGAGGAAACCATGTTGGAATCTATGTCATCAAGCGGTTTTTGAGTCTTTATTTCGATAGTAAATATTGTTCCCTTCTTATGTATGAAGTTGGGGGATTGGTAATATTTCATTATCCCTGTCCACTCAAATTCTTTGTCTGTATAGTAGTCAAAATTGTCTTTAGTCACCTTTTTGCCCCTTTATTAGCCCATTGATCAGATTAAATTACATCATCTAACACAATTCAATTTAGCATGCATTGTTTCGCTTTTATACTGGATATTTTTATCATCTGTGATTTCAACTAACGGAGAACTATAGCTCAACAATCACAGCACGGCAGCTCGCACATGAGCTGCCGTTTCTCAACTAAAGGGCAGGTTAGTTCCAATATGTGGTATCATGTCTGTGGGACTTCTGGGACTGAATGAAGAAATAAGTGATAAATCCATCGGACACAGATTGTGGGGCACTCTAATGAACATGAGAATGGTAATATATTCGTTAATAGTCATCATCGCGCTAGGTGGCGGCTATATATACCGAACCTCCGTGACATATCCCATTAGCAATAATAATGAAGCGATTGACGTAGCGATCGAAAGCTTCATAATCAAGGGAAGTACTAGCGAGGACAAGAAAACGATTGATATCCAACTTTCTAGGGATATCGATAACAAGCAGATCGTCCTGTTTACGCTGGACGATCAGACTGGCGTAGCAGAGTTAAGCCGTGGGAAAAACGGCAAATACAAAATTGAGAATGCTGGATACGGGACTAATTGGATTCACCACCATGTTATTCAGACAAACAATGGATTCTATTACCAAGTAGCAGGTAAAAGAGATGGTATTGGCCGGATCCGCGCATATCTTGACGAAGAAGCAATAGACATTCCCGTTGAAGAAGGTGAGTATTACATCTCTTACTTTAACCTTTTAGAGGAGCCTGAAGCCTGGATGGCCAATCGTATGGTCGTCTATGATGTGGATGGTAACGAGCTGGTGCGAATCGGCATATCTAAAGATGAAGTCATTATTGGATCATCTTTAGATGAAAAATGACAGGGAAGTAGCCATAAAGCTAAAGGGTAACGATAATTCAACTGAGACTTAAAGGCAGCGTAATAATTGAGAGGAGACTTTAAGTGAGTGCAAACAATGAAGAACTACTATCTTATTTACAGAAGAGATTATCACATCTTAAGAAGAAAAAACTGGTTCATTTTTTTAAAACTAGTGAATCTTTATATATGAAACAAGGCAAAATTGAAGAACTCGAGGATATTATTAAACGGATAGAAACGGGTAACTTCGAATATAAAGATTATGATTGAAGCTTTAAACTAACGGGAGACGATAGTCTGGACCAACTCGAAGGTTTATTATCAATAAACAGGAGTGTGGACATGAATAAGATGCTAGAAATTAATGATTTTCTAAATAAATTATCAGCTAGCAATATCTTTTATCGCCTAAACAAGGTTAGAAGTGAAGCAATAATGGTCGAGGTTGCAGTACCAGGACAGAGATGGGAAATTGAGTTTATGGACGACGGTACTATTGAAATAGAGAAATTTATTAGTGATGGTGCAATGTATGATGTGGCAGAACTAGAAGTACTGTTTAAAGAGTTCTCGGATTAGCGGATTATTATAGGATGTTACGCTAACGAGGAACGTTAGTTGATTAAACATTACAGTATTAGATAAAACAGGGCATTCTGTTTGGAGGAATTTGATTTTGTTTAATGAAATCGTTTGGCATGCATTTTTTAAAACGAAAACATCTGACAAGGCACAAAAATTAATCAAAAACATTGAAGATGTTTGCAGTACCCAGGTCACGTTATGCAAATGCGAACGTTACTGGAAGGACAGCAGTCTATTTGACGTTACCTTCACTACCCCCTTAAACAATTCCAATGTCTCAGAAGCAGTCTTTCAAACTTTAGTGACCGCGCATAGTCTGGCTTACGAATGGGGAGTGTCTGGCCCATACACAAACCAAGAAAATAACTGGATGTTTAGTGGGATTACTACGAAAACGAAAGTAACTGGAATAGAATGGATTGAGTTTAGAATGATTTGTTGCGCTAGTTCAAAGCACCAAGAAGCAGCACGCGATACGTGGCTGCTTCTTTGCTAACCGAAACAGCAATTCCTAGCTGAGTCAGACACCGCGGCTAACATGCAACATCAGTTTAAAACTATACGACACCTTCGTTACTCAATCACCGTGATCCGGCTCGGAATATTGGCCAGATTCGTGCTCACGATCTCTACTCTATAGTCAGCTCGGAGCGCATCCAGCACCTCAGGTACGTTTATTCTGAAGCGCTTTAGCTTACCGTCATCCCGTAGCACGTTAATGATGCTGCCTTCTTTGTTTATGATACGGCCTTGAATCGTTCGCCGCGCCTTCGTCAGAAGGTCGATTAGCATTACTACGAGGAGCCCCAGAAATACTAGGCTCACGAGAAAATACGTAAAGCCAATAAAAGCGGGCACCATTTGATGGTCCGTAGTGAATAATCGAACGCCTGACAACGATAGCTGCAGTACACAAATTATTATGAAGGTCACAATGGTTTTGTTCGGTTTCAACTGCATAGTTGCTGCTCTCTCCTTTCTTTCTGTACGCTTTAGAATAAGCTCTAACATCACTGAGTGCGATGTATGATCAGAGTCAGGGCGTCATCTTCTAATCATCGCAGCTCATGATTTTCGTTCTGCACTCTACCTGCTTTTGCTTATCATCTATTTATAAAGGATGTCGTGTATGGAACCACACCCGATCAACTCAACCCCGGATTTGGTTTAATTTGGATATAGTATACACGATTGGGGGGGAGGAGAGAACAACTTTATGCGCTTATACCGCTGCCATCATAATGGCCACGGGGCCTTTATGTACTGCCATTAAGATCGAGTCACTCTATTAGCCCATTCAACTAACGGGACACGATAGTTCAGAAACACTGCGGCAGCTGATCAAAGGATCGGCTGTCGTTTTTGTTGTGTTGAAGTAAAGGGCAGATTACGTTAATGAAGGATCGAAGTAAGTTGGTCTAACCTTTAAAGTAATTGAGCAAAGGAACATGTTATAATTAATCAAAATATATGCTATATAGCTGGGGTAGCAACTAGCGGTGATAAGAGTTGAAAAGACGAGTATGGAAAAAACAACATTTAAAATATTTAGCGGATATCACATATGAAATTAGCCTTGAACCAAAGTGGAGGGAAATGCTGCTTGCAACTCCCTTTAGTAAAAAGTTTCGTATTAATTCCTCTTCGTATAATGGTTTAAGCGTTTATTTAGTAAAAGAAATTCGAAAAAGGGATTTAAGGTATTTTGTTTCTGTTGTTCCTCATTCAGAAACAATCGGTTGGGAAGATTGGGATCCTTCTTTGGTCTATTTTAAATTTGAAGCAGAAGGTTTTCCCGAAATGGTTTCCTTTTCTGCAAACACACCGAACTCCAAGTAAGCATTCAGCTTAACGAGGAACATTTTCTTAATGTTGACCTGAAGGCAGCCGGCCACAAAGATAATAACCGTAAGATTCTTGGAAATAAGGTGATGTTGGTGGACTTTTCGGAACAGGAAAGAATCATTGATTTTTCTGATTTTATCGGACAAAAGATAACAGAAATAACTTCAGTCGGACTCGAATTGGTAAACTTGAAATTTGTAAATGGAATCTTAAACGTGGAGTGTTCTTGGAGATTACGCTCTTCAACTGGTATTCTGGTTGGCATTAATGAACGTAAGGAAACTGAGTTTATAGCTATCTTAAAAGCTCATCTAATGTCCAAACCAATTACACAAATAAACTACTTTGAGTCCGGCGACTTAATTATTGAATTTGAGGGAAGATATTTTTTTGATTTATTTGCTGATTCGTCAACTTTTGAACACTTTCAGCTTTATCTCGGTGAGACATTGTTCTTAGTTGGCAGGTAAAGTTCGGTGAACGGGAGACTATAGCTCAACAACACAACAGCAGCCAGCATATAATGCTCGGCTGCTTTTTGCTGAATTAACGGGCTGAGTAGTTCCAATATGTGGTATTATTTTTAAAGAGTGATATGCAGAACAGGATGATGCCAATTATGGATGATTTTATTCAATTTGTTGAGCATCAAGCTATGGTACTGGGGAAAAGATTTTTCCCAAATAAATTTGAAGGAAGAACTTTTTTTGATTTAAATACAGGTTGGGAGCTAGAGGACATTAGTGGTTGGCTATTTGATAACAGTGAGGTCGATCTAGTAAAACGATTCATTATAATTCAAGGAAGCAAAGAAGAGTCAAGCTTCTCTACATTTTATTATAAAGCGGTTTGGAGCTTAAACGAAGGCAATCAAATAATTATAGAATTTATCAAGTACAGTAATAACTAAGATGGGATCCGGGCTGCAACGAGGTTGCTGCACTATAAGCTACAGCGGATTCTTGAAAGTCCGAAAATCAAGTATCTATTTCGTTTATTGGTTTGGGGGAGATTTAGATTCTAAAGCTGAAGCATTTTAATGATTTTAAGTGCAACGAAACGGTTTTAATTTCGGTTAATAAAGAATCCTTGATTGAGTTATTTGAAACCATAAGTAAACTTACTAATGTTTCTAATAAGGCTATGTATTTAAACAATTTGGACTATGTTGAATCCCTTGACGGAACAAAACTTACCTTTACTAGTTCAAATCATAATCTGGATTATACAAACTTAGAAATGAATTTATTCTTGAACTAACTAATCAGGAATGGGCTAATTTCAGAGAATCTTTAAAGGAACTGGTAGTAAGTGAACAAGGGCATCAGTACTGTGACTTTGCTCTATCAGCAGTACAATTAGTCATTTCATTAAACGAATACAATGATGATTGGATAGGTTGGAAGCAAGCTTAGGGACAGAATTCTAATGCTCTTTTAGGGAACGTTAATTCAGAACAGGGGAATGTACTTATGGAAAAGAGGCAACTTCATAGTGAAGAATCATTAATTATCAAAGCAAAACTAAACTCTGTCTGGGACATTACTAATTACTATTGGTACCCTTTGGCTAAAACGAATAGAAATGATGTAATTGCGATTGACTTCTCTTTTATAAATACTGATTTAAAGATGACTTATTTGAAAGAAAGCCTTATTACGCATGGTGTTACAGACATTTATGAATATTGGGCAGGCAAAGAACTTTGCTTTAAAATTGCTTTAAATTATGATACAGATCGGCTTTTCTGGAAAAGTGACCCTTACTTTTTTGAATGTTATAACGAAGGATTCTGGTTTTCAAAAGAAATGGATTGGATTATTTATTTTACTCATGAAGAAACATGTACAATAGGCGGCGAATGGTTGGTAACGAAAGTAAAACAGGAATGGTACGATTGGAATAAAAACATAAAGTGGGATACAAAGAACGATAAATCATTGAACTAACGGGGAACGATAGCTCAATAAGAACAGTTTCTCGGCCGGTCAATCATGACCGGCTGCTGACGTTTCTTAACTAATGGGCAGTTATCTTTCATGTTGACATGCAAACACTTGTTCTATAATATGGAATTGTATTCCATTTCATAAAGGACTGTGTATAAGTCAATGAATCGAGTTATTTCTTTCGAAATCAGCAGCCAAGATGCAGCCAAACATTCCAAATTTTCGAATTATTAAAGGAGGAGAAGAAATGGAGATTATCAATCAGCGGGAGAACACGCAAAAAGTCGTAGTGCGGAATTCCAGTCTAGCAGGAGCTGAGTTCGAAAATTGCCGCGCGGAAGAAGTATCGTTCCGAAATACTTCGCTGCCTAACTTCTGCGTCGAATGCGCAGATTTGAGCGATGCGAAGTTTAAAGACGTGAATATGTCGAGGATGTTCATTACCGATGCCAACCTGTCGGACCTTGAAATTGACGGGGCTCAGCTGGGTGGAGCTTTTATTCACAATATTGGACTGCCGACGAAAGGGCATCCGGCCTACCGGGAAGATCAAGGGCGCCAGCGCCCGCTGCGATTCGAGATGTGTGAGTTGGCGTGCAGCACGATAACCTCCTCTGATCTTAGCGGCATTCACATTCAAGGTTGTAACATCGAAGGGCTTACAATTGACGGAGTCGACATTTCAAAATTGCTAAAGCGCTACCAATCGGAAGGACAACCGGAAGTCAAGGCACTTCAGGAGGAGCCACCTCGGATGACGCCGCTCTTGAAACGGTCGGGCGCGGTATTCGTTCCGGTCCGCGATATCGAGAAGGCAAGAGATTGGTATTGCCGGATTATGGGGATACCTGTCGAGTCCGCTAATGTTATGAACGGTCATCTGTGTTCGCTTCCTGTTGAAGGTTCCGGAATCATTTTGGATACGATGCCGATGTGGGGCGGCGAAGAGCCCGGCGGTCCGCCGACATTCAAAACCCCAGCCTTTATGTTGCTGACGGATGATCTTGCCGCCTCATACACGTTTATGAAGGAGCAGGGCGCAGAGCTCGTCACCGCAATCGAGCACGACCACTGGTTCGCCTTCCGCGATCCGGATGGCAACCTGCTGATGGTCTGCAGGGCTTAGCTCAAAATATGAGAATCAGAGTCGGTGCTGTATTTATTCCTGTTTTGAACTTAATAGACAGTATTACATGGTATTCTGAATGTTTTTGTCTTCAATTAATTGATAACTGGGGAGCAGGAGCCAGCCTAAGTTTTAAAGAAGGAGAAGCATTAATTGCACTCATTCAGGTTGAAGAAATACGACCATTACAATTCCAAGTAAATATAAATCAGAAAAATGTGTATTTTCACTTTGAAACTAACGATATAAATGAAACTATTGATTTTTTAAAGGAAAAAGGAGTTGAAATTATTAGTTATATGGATCATGGTTTGATGAAAGAATGTTTTATTCACGATCCTTCTGGGAATCAAATTGCTATTTATTGCGAGAAGGAAGAATCTCCTTTTTATAAACATGCAACAGGGAAAACATCATGGTAAAGATAAACTTTAGATGCTGATTCGAGAAATCAGATTAATTCATGTTGATAGAGCGGAGTATCATGAAAAAACTAATTTTAAGTGTGATATCCCTTATTTTCATCGTTTTAGGAATTACATCTTCGCCATGGGTAACCGTAAGCTTTGCAGAACACAGAGCTATAAACACATTTGAAGGTCAATGGAAAAACGTATCAGATGGATGTGGCTTTGACTGTAAAAATTGTGGTGTTAAATCTACTGAAAAAGTTCTATTCGGTCGGAAGGTTGTTGTAGAGTATGCATGTGGTACTTTGCCATCTGATTCCACTGAATATCATAAGCGGAAAGAACTGTTTGTATCGTTTCTAGGCACCGTTCATTAATCTATCGGGGAACGATAGTTCAGCCATCCAGGAGCAGTTTGCTACAACGGCAGCTGCTCTTTTTTTATTAAACTAAAGGGAGATTAGTGTAACAACAAATACAATTTTATAACGTCTAGCAGTAAGATGAATTTATTATGGAGCAGGGAAACCCTGGCAGACGACATAGCGATTGGACGAGTAAGGCTGCTCTTCGAGGCGGCCTTTTTGTCATACTGCCGTATTCGGTCCCTGATGCTGTCCGTTTGCACGTGGGAACCTGCTAGCAAAACTAACAATGCCGACAATGTCAGCAGCGCAAAATACTTCACCACGTACAGAGGCAACGAAAAGAGGCTGATTATAAGAACCTTGCATGCGGTTTGGCAAGGGCGGCCTCGGCGGATCCGTTCAACCGGTAAGCGGACGGGGAAAAGGACGTATGCTTTTTGAACATGCGGTAGAAGTAGGAGTGGTCGTAATAACCCAGGAACGTGGCAATCTCGGATACCGTCAGATCTGAGCTGCAGAGTAGCCGGCAAGCTTCCTTCATCCGCAGCTGGTGCATGTACTGGATCGGGGACAATCCCATGACCTCGCGGAAGAGCGAAATCGTGTAATTCGGGGACCGCTGGATAAGCCCGGCCAGCTGGTCGATGGGGATAGCATCCCGGTAATGCTCGACCATATACTGCTGGAGCTTCCCGGCAAGCTTGAGCTTATACGGTGCGATGTCCGAGCTTTCCATCTCACGTGTGGCAATGCCGATGATCTCCTGGACAATTCCGGTGGAGACCATCCGGCGATTCTTCCCTTCTACTGTCCATTCCCGGTACAGTCGCTCGAAGCGGTGCTGGATATATTCGAAGCTCCGTAGCTTGCCCATGCGAAATTCGGATCTTGCCAGAAGCTCAATCTCGCCGGCTTCTTCCTCGCCATAGTCGAACAGCAATGTTAGCTTGGCGTGCTCCCCTTCATAATTCTCGCTGGCCCGCCACGATCCCGCAGGGATGAAGAGCAGATCGCCTTTGATCGCGATATAGGATTTCTGGTTGATCGTATAGCGGATCTTGCCCTCGGTAATGAGCGCCAGAATATTGCAGGTCAGCTTGTCCATGCCGTTGCGCCAGTTCGGGATACGGTTGTCGTAATGGACGGAGATGAGCGATAACATGTCAGCAACCTCTTTTCTTTTAGAGAGAGAATCGTACACGAAGCCGTTGGATTCTACATGACCTGGTCCAGGCGATCGGGTACTATTGAATTATATCATAGTATACAGGGAGGAATAATAATGAAGAAGAGGTTTGAGCGAAAAAAGAGAGCCGCTATCATGATGCTTGCCGCAATGAGCTTGCTGTCGGCATGTTCGTCGAACGCGTCTGCGCCAGCCAATGCACACAATCAAGGCTCGGGGCAGACAAGTAACGCGGGCGCAAACACGGGGCAAGCCGAGCAAGTAACGCTGCGCGTGATGGATTGGAGCGACAGCACGAAGGCGATCCGGGAGGAGTTCCACCGGAAATTTACTGAGAAATACCCGAATATTAAGATTGAATACACACAGCTGACGATTGACCAGTTCAAGAACACGATTCTAACGGCGGTGAAGTCGGAAGAGGCACCGGATTTGTTCCCGGTCCCGACTGGCATGAAGCTGCCAACCTTGGTGAAGGACGGCTGGTTCCAGCCGCTTGACCCTTACATCGACGATAGTTTTAAGAGCTTGTTTGTTGACGGGACGTTCCAAGAGGGGACGACGAAAGTGGACGGCAAAATTTATGCGATTCCCGAATCGCTGTCTCTGCCAGGCACTCTGCTCTTCTACAATAAGAAGCTGTTCCAGGAGGCGGGGCTTGATCCCGAGAAGCCGCCGGCTACGTACAGCGAATTCCGCGAAGCTGCCAAGAAAATTACGGAAGCGGGCCGCGGAAAATACTATGGCATTATCGAAGGCGGCAAACAGACGAACCGCTGGACGGATACCGCAAGAGACTGGTCTGCCCTTGCAGGAAGCGGATTAAACAGCCAGTCGCCGGTTAGTCTAGTCACGAAAAAAACGACGTACGATTCAGAGGCCGTACTAGGTCTGTTCAACCTGTTCCGATCGATCGCCAAGGACGGCAGCTATCATCCGAAGACGATGAGCTTGTCCGCGCCGGAAGCCCGGGCATTATTCGCGCAAGGCCAGGCCGGGTTCATAATTCAAGGCGCCTGGAATGTCGGGGTATGGAAGCGGGATAACCCCGAGCTTGACTTCGGCGTCGCGCCGCCTCCGGTTCCGGATAGCGGGCAGAAGGGCGCGCTTCCATTGACCAGCTCAGGCGGCTGGCTCGGCTTGTCCGCGAAGTCGGAGCACCCGAAGGAAGCGGCGCTCTATCTGAAGGAATACTACGGGGGAGATTTCTTCCAAGCGAAGAAAGTGGAGTCCGGTGATTCCTTCTCCATCGTCAAAGGCATTAATGAGAAATATGCGACTTCCGAGCAGCTGAAGCAATATTACGATATCGCGATCCAGTATGGCCGTACGGTCCCGGATCCGAACATCTTGAACCCTGCCGTTTCCGAGGTGTTCGCGGCGTTCAAGGACGTGCATCCAAGCTTAGGCGAGCTGCTGGCCGGCGTGGTCGGCGGCGCGATCTCGGATGCGCCGGAGAAGCTTCATAAACTATCCCAGCAGTTGGACCGTGCGTGGTCGGAAGCGATCGAGGCCGCCAAGAAGAGCGGCGCTGCTGTCGACGCCAACGATTTTGAATTTGCCAATTGGAAGCCGTTGGAGAATTACGAGGCAGATGATTATGCTGCGGCCAAATAAATTGGGAGGCCGAACAACGGTGTGGAGGAATGGCGTTATCCCCATTCCTCTCCCTGAAGGAGGACGCCATGAAGTTGCAAACTGAAGTTTTACCTTCTACGGTAACATTGGGACAACGGCAGACAGCAAGATCCCGCCAAACTCGCATCCAGTTTTGGTGCTGGTTGTTCGTGGCCCCGAATCTGACGCTGTTCCTCTTGTTCACGGGCTGGCCGATTGCGGTCAGCTGGTATTATTCGCTGCTGGACTGGTCGGGGCTCGATTCTCGTTCCGCCTTCGTCGGTCTAGATAATTTCAAAGCGCTGATCGCCGACTCGTACTTCTGGAAGGCGTACCGGAACACATTCGTCTTTATGCTGGGCGCCGTCCCGCTGCAGATTGGGCTTGCGCTTGCCGCAGCGGTCATTCTGAATCACCCGAAGCTGCGCTTTGCAGCCTTTTTCCGAACGGTTATCTTCCTGCCCGTGGTGACGACGGCCTCGATCGTCGGGATTATCATGGTGTACATCTGGGCGTCCGACGGCGCGGTCAATTGGCTGCTCCAGCGTCTCCACATCCTGAATTCGCCGATCAACTGGCTGGGCGATGCGGATTGGGCGCTGTTCACGGTCATCATCATCTACGTATGGAAAAATCTCGGCATTAACGTCGTGTACTGGCTGGCCGGATTGCAGAGCGTTCCGCGCGAACTGCAGGAAGCGGCCAAAGTGGATGGCGCCGGGTTCTTCGCGGTATTCGGGTACATTACGCTCCCGCTAATCTTGCCGATTGGCCTGATCATTCTGCTGCTTGACATCGCAGGCGCGCTGAAAGTATTCGATCTGGTGAAAACGATGACAGACGGCGGACCTTTCTTCGCTACGGATGTTGTGTCCACCTATATTTACCGTTACGCGTTCTCCAGCGAGCTCGGGCTGCCAAGACTCGGCTACGCATCGGCGGCGGGTATTCTATTCGCGGCGACCGTGCTCGCGATTGGCGTCATCCAGCGGCTGGGCACCGGGCTTCTTAGGCGCGGCGGTGCTGAAAGGAGCGTGAAGTCATGAGCGCGATCGCCGTCAAGAAGAAGCTGCGGAACATCAGAGAATTGCTGCTGTACCTCATCTCCGCCGGTTTGCTCGTCATTTGGGTGTATCCGTTCCTATGGATGGTTTCGGCTTCCTTCAAGACGGAGGAGGAATTCTTTAACAACGGGCTCAGTCTCATTCCGAGCTCGCTGAGCTTCGCGAACCTAAGCCGGGCATGGAATGAAGGGAACTTCAGCCACTATTTCGCCAATTCGGTCGTCATTACGGTTACCGTCATCCTCATCGTCTTCATCGTCACGGCTACCTGCGGCTACGCGATCGGGCGTTATTCGTTCGGCGGAAAAAAGCTGATCGTGGCCCTGTTCGCGGCCAGCATGTTCGTCCCGCTCGAGTTCGCGATCATCCCGATCTTCGAGCTGATCAAGAAGCTCGGGCTGATGAATTCGCTGCCCGGCGTGATCGCGGCGGAGTCCGGCGGCAGCCATGTCGTCTTCGTACTCCTGTTCGCCGGGTTCTTCCGCCAGCTGCCAAGGGAACTGGAAGATTCGGCCACTATCGACGGCTGCGGGTTCTTCCGGACCTTCGTCTCCATCATGCTCCCGCTCGCCAAACCGGTCATCGGAAGCGCGATTATCATGCAGTTCATTTGGACATGGAATTCCTTCCTGCTGCCGCTCGTGCTCACTTTAAGCAAGCCGGACATCCGGCCGCTGGCAGTCGGGTTATACGCGCTGCGCGGCGAGAATGTCGTAGATTGGACAGGAATCGCAGCCGGAGGGACGATCGCCCTCGTGCCCATCATCGTCATCTTCTTATTGCTGCAGCGGTTCTTCGTAGACGGGATCGCCGGCGCGGTGAAAGGGTAAGGTCGGCATCTAGGGGCATCGCGATGCCGCGGACAGACTATTACTAATGTTCAAAGGAGTGCTCGACATGAGGATTTTACTGCTCGACCTGGATTCTACGCGGCCCGATCATCTCGGCTGCTACGGCTACCATCGGAATACGTCACCAAACATTGACCGGATCGCCGAAGAAGGGGTCCGTTTTACGAACTATTACACCTCGGATGCGCCATGCTTTCCGTCGCGTACAGCGCTTATGACCGGACGGTTCGGCATCCATAACGGCGTCGTCGGCCATGGCGGAACGGCGGGCGATGTGAGGCACGACGGCGAAGACCGTCAATTCCGCAGCCGGCTGAATCATGAGAGTTTCCCTTCGCTGCTGCGGTCCGCGGGCCTTCGCACCGCGCTGATCAGCCCATTCGGCGAACGCCACTCGGCGTGGACGTTCTACGCCGGCTTCAACGAGATCCACAATACCGGACGAGGCGGGTTGGAGTCCGCCGAAGAGGTCACGCCAGTCGTTCTGGATTGGATCGAGCGGAATGCAAGTCAAGATAACTGGTTCCTGTACGTCAATTATTGGGATCCGCATACGCCGTACAGGGCGCCGGATGCTTTCGGCCATCCTTTCGAAGACGAGCCGCTGCCGGATTGGATTACGGATGAGGTGCTGCTCGCGCATACGACGACGAAGGTTGGTCCGCACAGCGCGCAGGAAATCAATATGTTCGATAACAAAACCAATCCCAAGTATCCGAGGCATCCCGGCGAATTCAAGGACCGGGAGGGGCTGCGCAGGATGATCGACGGTTATGACACCGGCATTCGCTATATGGACGATAATGTCGGGCAGCTGTTCAAGGCGCTGGAATCACAGGGAGTCATGGATGATTTGGTCGTCATCATTACCGCCGATCACGGCGAGAATATGGGCGAACTTGGCATCTACGGCGAACACGGGACGGCCGACCAAGGAACGTGCCGGATTCCGATGATCATCCGGTGGCCGGGATTGGCGCGGGGGCAGGTCGACGAAGGACTGCATTATCATCTGGACCTGCTGCCGACGCTCGCGCAGCTGCTGGGCAAAGAACCGCAGCCGGGCTGGGACGGATCGAGCTATGCGCAGGTTCTGATGGGGGGAGCGTCCAATGGCAGGGAGAGGGAGTATCTCGTCGTTTCTCAATGCGCGCATGTCTGTCAGCGCAGCGTACGCTTCGGGGATTATCTGTACATTCGAACGTATCATGACGGATTCCACTTGTTCGATAAGGAGATGCTCTTCAACTTGAAGGAAGATCCGTACGAGCAGCATAATCTGGCTGAATCGTGCAAGGCTCTGTGCCGCGAAGCGGTCTATTACTTGAATGAATGGCATGATGGCATGATGGCTTCGATGAAGAGCGATATCGATCCGCTGTGGACGGTAATCCGGGAAGGAGGACCCTACCACGCAAAGGGCCATCTGAAGGATTATGTAACTCGGCTTGTGGATACCGGAAGAGGCGAGGCGGCTCAGGAGCTGATCCGGCGGCATCCGCGCGAAGGATTTTAAAGACCTGGCGAAGCCGGGGAATACAATAGCTACCTGCCCCAGCTCTTGACCATGTCTTTATCTGCGATGACAAGAGCATCCTTATGGTCACTTCTAGAAAGTGTGTTATCTCGGTTTTACTTATTCTATTGACAAGATTATTAAACGATAGAAACGGGTAACTTCGAATATCAAGATGACGATTGAAAATTTCAACTAACGAGAAACTATAGTTCAATAAAAAAGCTGCAGCAGATCCGAAGATCAGCTGCAGCTTTTTTATTGAAGTAAAGGGCAGTTTAGCGTGGTTAAACAAGGTAAAAATTAACTGAAAAAGTCATGACTTTATTCTTATCTCAAAACATAAATTAGAGGAAATTTCTATACGACACTCGAAAAGCGCATGCCTGTTGCATTGATCAGATAACTAATGTATATTGGTTTTATTATTGATCAATCACTATCAAAAAAGAGGAGTTTTGAAATGGCTAAATCTGATGCAACATCTGTCAATCGAAGATCAGACATTATTTCTGCAGCAATTGAAGTTTTCGCGGAAGTGGGTTACTATCGGGCAACGACGGTACAAGTGGCAGAACGGGCAAATATTTCCCAGCCCTACGTATTCCGATTTTTTTCAACAAAGGAAAACTTACTGCTGAGCGCGTTAGAGGTTTCTTGGACTAGGGTCGTTGATTCGTTCCGTAAGGTGGTGGAAACGACATCGCCGGAATTGCTGGAGGCTACGCTCATCATGGAATACGAGAACATTCAGGAGAAACATCGGAATGAGATCCTGTTGCAAATGCAGGCGCAGACCATTCAGGAAGAAGCAATTCAGAATACGATGCGAGGCGGCTTTAAGGAAGTCCGAGATATGGTATTAACAGCGTTCCGTGGGGCTGGTATCGAGAAGTCCGAAGAGCGGACGATGCTTTTCCTGGCCCGTGGAGTACTGTGCAATGTAGCCCTCGCGCTTAATATGCCCGAATTAATGAAGGGGTGAGGAAAAATTTTTTAAATTTGTTATTGATCAATCACTAACCATGTGATATAGTTGTTTCAAGAGTTAGTGATTGATCAATCACTAACAGTAAAAAGAGAGGTGATACCGGTCTTTTCTCATTAGAGCAATTTGAAAGACAGCGGCAATCAGGATCAGACCTGATCATCAAAATAGGGATGACTGGATGGTTCAAAAATTTTATTTGATTGTAATTGATCAATCAATAACTAGGAGGAGATTGAAATGAGTTCTATGGTTCAAACGGCAATAACGAATTCTCGCGCGGTATCCTATAGGTGGTGGGCATTGATCGCGTTAGCTCTCGCGCAATTCTTAGTGGTGCTGGACGCATCGATCGTTAACATCGCACTCCCATCACTCGGCTCGGAGCTTCACCTAAGTACGAATACGCTAAGCTGGGTCATTACCGCTTATGTGCTTCCTTTCGGGGGAATGCTGCTTCTCGGCGGAAGGTTATCGGACCGATTCGGGCACCGCAAACTGTTCATGATCGGAGTCACCGGATTTGCACTGGCATCAGCCGCGGCTGGTCTTGCAACATCAGGAGCCTGGCTGCTCACTGCGAGAGCGATTCAGGGGGCATCGGCCGCCTTGCTAGCCCCTGCGGCACTTGCTCTTGTTACTAAGTTGTTTGCAGATCCACGTGATCGGGCTAAAGCGCTTGGCATATGGGGGGCAGTAGCAGGCATCGGCAGCGCGGCGGGCGTGCTTTTAGGTGGTGTGCTGACGGCATCGCTCGGCTGGTCATCGGTGTTCTATGTGAATGTACCTGTAGCTGTTTTGGTTCTTGTGACCGTGCCCTTCCTTATCGCAAAAGATTCCCTCGGCGAACGCGTAAGTTTAGACGTACCGGGCTCAGCTACAGTAACATCCGGCATTGTGGCACTCGTAGCCGCTCTATCTGGGACGGAGCAAGTGGGCTGGACAGCTCCGCAGACGCTGGTGCTTATAGGCTTGGCAGTTGTATTGCTCGGATCGTTTATTTTCCTCGAGAAGCGTGCTACTAACCCGCTTATGCCGCTTGGCATTTTCCGCAACAAGTCAGTCGCTGGTGGTAATCTAGCGATGCTCCTCATCGGAGGAGCGACGACAGGACTGTTCTTCGCACTTTCCGTGTACATGCAACAAGTCCTTCATTACGGAGCGTTAAAAGCAGGGCTCACCCAGCTCCCGCTGGCCGGCGCACTGGTCATGATTGCTGGAGTTGTTCCGGCCGTAATAAAAAGCATCGGTACACGCAATACGTTGGCTGGGTCGCTCATTGTACTTGCTGCAGGGCTGATCTGGTTGTCTTTCTCACCAAGTGACGCTTCGTTCATAACTCATCTGCTTGGGCCTTCTATCTTGATTGGGATCGGACTCGGCGGCGCATTCGTCTCAGGTACGGAGTTGGCGGTGCATGGCGTAGCTGACGCAGAGGCGGGACTTGCAAGCGGCTTGATTAATACAAGTCAACAGATCGGCGGAGCTATTGGACTTGCGCTGCTTACAACAGTGGCGTCGTCTCGAATGGATCATTTGATGGGCAGTGGTGCATCCGAAGCAAAAGCATTGACTGGGGGATTCTCCTGGGTATTCCTTGGCGCAGCCGGGTTTGCAGTAATTGGCGCGATTGTGGTTCTTACGCTGATACGGTCATCTTCATCTTCTAAAATTAGTGATTAATCAATTACAAAGGAGTGTTCAAAATGATTAAAGCAATGGTAGTTAGAGCAGGCAGTGGCTGGGGAACGGCAATGATTAAGCAGTTAATTGGTTCAAATATAGAAGTCGTAGCTTATTCCGGTTCGAAACGGAAACTGGAGGGGCTTGAGAAGAAATTATCTTCTTCATCGCTTCTACGGACCGTACGAGGAGATGCCGGGAACCCGCGCGAATTACTTGCAGCAGCGGAAGGTGTTGATGTCATTTTCTGCGGGACCTACTTAACCTACGACGATAAGCCGGATAAGGTACGGCGGATGCTCGAGGCGGTTCGGGGCGTCTCTGCGCTGACCGGAGCGAGGACGGTCATTCTTGAAGGGGTCTATTTTCCTGCTGATGACAATCCGAGCTCTCCGTCTGAAGCATCTATGCGAATCATGATCCCGGAGTTGTTCGGCGAGGGTGTCTCCAACACAATTATTCATTATGCGCTTCGCAAAATCATCCAAGAGAAACCTATCAAACGGCTCATCGATCCATCTGTCAGAAGAGACTATCTATACGTGGAGGATGCCGCGAGGTATATACAGGAGCTGGCCATCGCGGATTCTGCTTACGGAAAGAACTGGCGCTTACGGAGCAATGGTCAGATCTCACAAAACGAACTGCTCGATCTGGCGGGTTCCGTTATTCAAAGATCCCCACGAATCGAGTCGAGCGGTGGCTGGCAGCTGCGCTTGCTGAGATGGTACGAATCCCGGGCGGAAAGAATGCTGAATCAATATGAACAGATCGGTACGAATAAAAAGGTGCAAGGCATCGAATTTTGCGGTCCCATTACCACTCCTTATCAAGAAAGCATAGCTTCAACGGTAAGGCACATGGCGAAGAAAGGAGGCATGCTCTTTGAATAGAAGGAGAACGGTAGTCTATGTAGGGATCCCTATGCTATTGGTGGTTTTGATCGGTGCGGCGCTAATCACCTATTTCTGGCAAATGCGGCTTCAAAAGCCGGTGGACATGAACATGGCCCATCATACGATGACCGGAATGGCGGGAATGGAGCATATGGAGCACATGGCGGGCATGAAGAACTCCCCCGCAGGAGGCGAGGTGTCTTGCGATTCCCTGACTGCTCCTGAATCATCCGCCCCGATTCGCAAGTTCGAACTGACGGCAGCACGGACGACATTGAAGCTGGATAACGGCAAGACGGTTAAGGCATGGACTTTCAATGGTTCTTCTCCTGGGCCCGAGCTTCGTGTGACGGAGGGCGATAGAGTGGTCATTACCCTCCACAACAAGGACATCGAAGACGGTGTTACGATTCATTGGCATGGGATCGAGGTTCCGTGTTCACAGGACGGCATCGCAGGACTGACGCAAGATGCTGTGCCGCCCGGGAGTCAATTTACCTATACGTTCATCGCGACGACTCCGGGTACTTATTGGTATCACTCCCACCAGATGAGCTCGATTCAAGTCAGCAAGGGACTTCTGGGGGCACTCATCGTCGAACCAAAAGCAAAATCCGATGCTTCAACATCGGAGACGACTGCGCTGTATCAACAACTGGGATCTACCATGCTGGTAAACGGAAGCGCGAAAGGGCTGACAGTCCCAGGCCTGCCGGGCGAATTAGTCAGGCTGAGGCTGATCAATGCGGGTAATGAAACGATGGAATTCAATGTCGACGGGGCTTCTTTCCGGGTTGTGGCGATGGATGGTCATGATCTTCATGAACCCGGGTTGCTGGATGGAGTGATAGTTCCGATCGGAGCCGGACAGCGCTACGATCTGCTCATTCAAGTTCCGAATACGGGAAAAGTTATCATCACCAGAACCTCGGCTAAGAGCTTGCCGATTACGATCGGCAGTGGCGGCGATCCACAGCATTCGGCAGGCGGACAGTTATTCTCGTTCATCGATTATGGCACTCCGCTTCCTAACGATACCATTCTGCAAACAGATCGGCGTTTCAATCTTAAGCTAGGTCAGAACCTTTTTGTCAAATCCATTAATGGTAAAGCCTTTAGCGATATTCCCCCAATGACCGTAAAAGAAGGGGATCGTGTACTCATCACCGTTTCCAATGCAGGTGGAGGTGACCATCCGTTTCACGTTCATGGACACGTGTTTCGCGTTTTGAGTAAGAACGGCGTTGCCTTACACGGTAGTCCGGTATATCTGGATACGCTGCTAACGAAGAAGGGCGAGACCTATGAACTGTACCTGGAAGCCAATAATCCGGGCCTCTGGATGGTGCATTGCCACAATCTTAAGCATGCTTCGATGGGAATGAGCATGATGTTGAATTATGAAGGCATTACAACACCATACCGGGTGGGAACCCAATCAGGTAATCTTCCCGACCTTTAAAGAAACTCAATAATTCGTTATAAAAAAGGAGCTAAATTCCTGATGAGAGAGGCAAAATCATTCGTTAGTCGTCAGGCAGATATTATAGCCGCAGCCATTGAAGTATTTGCAGAGACCGGCTATTACCGAGCGACAACGACACAGATTGCAAATCGAGTGCAAATCTCCCAGCCTTATGTTTTCCACTTCTTCGCGTCGAAGGAGAAGCTGCTTCAATCCGCACTTGAGGTATCCTGGTCGAGGATTATCACATCCTTTCGAAAAGTGGTAGAGTCTGCATCTTCAGAACGTCTAGAAGCCGAACTGATCGCAGCCTACGAACAAATCACCGAAAGCTACCGCAACGAAGTGCTGCTACAGATGCAGGCGCAGACGATTCAGGAAGAGGCGATCCGAGAAACTATGCGGTATGGGTTCCGGGAGGTGCGCAAGATGGTGCTCAAAGCCTTCAGTCAAACCAAGATTCCACATCCCGAGGAGAAGGCGATGCTGTTCCTTGCGCGAGGGGTTCTATGTAATATTGCAACTGCTATTCGCATGCCGGAATTAAAGGAAAGCGAAAAGGCAGGCAATACTCCTTGTTGAAGCAGCTCACTGTTCGGATGAAAACTTGTTAGTGATTAATCAATTACAAAAAAAGAGGTTGAGATGAAATGACAATAGAAAAAGCGATGGTTATTGGAGCAACGGGCGGAACAGGTGCAGCAATTACGGAGGAACTGGTAAGACGGGGGATCCATACCATTGCGTTCGGCCGTTCGCGTCAGAAATTAGTGCAATTCGCGAATCGGTTAGGCAACCCTAAACATCTTAGGATTACTGTAGGGGATGCCATGAGACCCGAAGATATCGCTTCTCAAGCAGGAGGTGCCGATGTGTGGTTCCATTGTGCGAATGTTCCCTATCACGAAATGACGAGTAAGCTTATTCCGTTGGGCGAGTCGGTGATGGAGGCAGCGGAACGCAAGGGAGTCAGAGTTGTCGCGATTGACGGTATATACCCATATGGCAGGAGACAAAGCGACCTTGTAACCGAGGAGCATCCAAAAAAGCCGCATACCCGAAAAGGGAAAGTTCGCTTGGAATACGAACGGATGTTGTTCAGCGAACGATGGAATAAAGCAAAGGTTTTGATCGCGCGATTACCGGATTATTATGGACCTACGGCCAACGAAGCCTCCTATTTGGGCTCGACGCTAGAGGCGATCGCGGCGGGTAAGATGGCGTTTTATATCGGCAATATGCACATTCCTCGCGAATTCGTTTATTTGCCGGATGCAGCTGCCATGATTGTAGAGTTAGCCGGTAAAGACTTTGCTTACGAGCAGAATTGGCATATCCCTGGTGCCGGGTTAATTGCAGGGCAGGACATCGTGAAGATCGCGCAAACAGCAAGCGGCAATGTTAAGCCGGTTATTCCGTTAAAGAAGCTAGGCTTATCCTTGCTCGGAATCGGCTTACCCGTTATGAAGGAAGTAGTGGAGATGCTTTACTTAACCGAAGAACCGTTAACGCTAAGTCGAGATAAGTACCAACGGTTCATTGGCCCAGTCGTGGCAACGCCTTTCCAAGAAGGGATCGCTTCAACGATAAAATCTTTGAAAAATAGAATATAACAGTACCTTACCGGTTATTAGGAGATGCTTAAATTGTTATATTGGATTCCATGCTGGGAATGAGTGGTAGGGGGATTGAGCTAACGGAGAACATTAGTTTAAAACAACAAAATGGCAGCAGATTGTGCTCAAAGGTAATCCTTCATTGGCAAACTGTAGATAAAGGATCTGGATCTCAATAGTATCCATAAAAACACTGAATATCTCAATTGTATATATGAAGTCTCAGTAGCAGCTATAAATTGTCTTGGATTCAGCATGTTTTAGTCTCACTCGTAACTATTGCTCACAAAAAATCAGACTGCAAATCATGCAGTCTGATTTATTTTATTATCGAGCTCTCTTTGGTCCGAGTAACAATTCCGCTTTGCCTATAATATGATGAGTCTAGAAAGCTAAAGAGGTGAGTCAATGGCAGTTGTAAAAGCCAGGAGTCGCGATATCGATATGTTGGCAAGGTTACTCCGCGCTGAAGCTGAGACCGAAGGCGAAATGGGCATGCTGCTTGTTGGAAATGTCGGCATTAACCGTATAAGAGGAAATTGCTCCGATTTTAAAAATATCCGGACAATTCCCCAAATGATTGAGCAGCCTCATGCATTTGAAGCATTGCAGCATAGTTTATACTATCAGGGTGCGAGGGACAGGGAACGCCGTCTGGCGCAACGGGCAGTGAATGGGGAGCGGAATTGGCCGGGAGAATTCTCCCTATGGTATTTCCGTCCGGGATCGTTCGAGAATCCCGGACCATGCCCGGACACCTGGTACGATCAGCCGCTCGTAGGACGCTGGAAGAAGCATTGCTTCTATCAACCTACCGTGAAGGAATGCGAAAATATATATAATACGTAAAGAGCTCATAAGGAACTCTTAATCTCATTTAGTGCCGCGTAAATCGCGGCTTTTTTTGTTTTCTATTGCGCGGTCAAAATTTGCGGACCTTCGGCCGTAATGGCAATAGTATGCTCGTATTGAGCGGCAAGCTTATTGTCCAATGTTCGAGCGGTCCATCCGTCGGAATCGATTGTCATCAAGTAGGTGCCTTCGGTGATCATGGGCTCAATCGTGAACACCATGCCTTCCTTGATACGGGGGCCTTTTCCGGGCTTGCCGACATGCATATAAGTCGGCTCCTCGTGCAGGTTACGGCCAATGCCATGGGCGAGTAGATCGCGCACGACGCCGAAACCGTGTGATTCCGCATGCCGCTGAATCGCGCTCGTCACGTCGCCGAGCCGATTGCCTGGCAGCGCCTGCTCGATGCCCAGGTCAAGGCATTCCTTCGTGACACGCATCAGCTTCTCGGCCGTCGGGGAGATCTGCCCGACCGCGTAACTCCAAGCCGAATCGCCGAGCCAGCCATCGAGCTCAGCGACCGTGTCGATCGTGACAATATCGCCTTCCTCAAGCGGTTTATTGCTAGGGAAGCCATGTGCGATCACATCATTCGCGGAGGCACAGGTCGCGTACGGATAGCCCTTATAGCCTTTTTGGTATGGCCTTGCGCCGTGCTTCAGCATAATCTCCTCGAATATGCGCTCAATCTCGTTGGTGGTAATACCCGGTTTGATAAGCGGGGCAATTGTACGATGGCACTCAGCCACCACTTGGCATGCCTTGCGGATAGACTCGATTTCATGCATGCTTTTTAAAATGACCATGTTCGTCTCAGGACTCCTTCGTAATAGCTTGCATAGCGAGTAGGGCGATTCGTTCGACGTCCAGGCCGGAATTGCCCGAATAGTAGTGCATCCCGCAGCAACCGACCAGCACGGCAAGCATATGGTCGACGCTGTCGTCTTCGCACTGGGCGATCGATTGGAGTGGAACGTACAGCCGTTCCATAAAGTTTCTTTTGGCGTGCTGCCGATCTTTTTCAGGCAAGCCCGCATAATGTTCCGACGCCATTTTATAGACGAGATAGGCTCGGGCGTCCGACTGCCACAGCCGAAGCAGTGCTATGCAATACGCCAACAACTGGCGGTCATCCCGGGAGCTGCCACTGTTGTTTGCCCACTCTGCGGTAACTTGCT
The DNA here is from genome assembly GCF_003399985.2 of Paenibacillus sp. ATY16. Taxonomy (NCBI): domain Bacteria; kingdom Bacillati; phylum Bacillota; class Bacilli; order Caryophanales; family Paenibacillaceae; genus Paenibacillus; species Paenibacillus sp. ATY16. The sequence goes on from NZ_NMOK02000024.1 coordinate 94,493, forward strand.
CGCATCGCTCGAAGCCGCTTTCTAACACATCTTCTATTAACAAATGCCGGTTGGGATAATAATGGTATACGGTGCCGTAACCAAGCCCCGCCTCGCGGGCGACGTCCCGAATATCAAAGCTGCCGCCCGTGCGGAAGTAGGAGCGCGCGGCGACGTCCAGGATCTGTTCTCTGCGCTGTAAACGAATCTGCTCATTTTGTTCTTTGGTACGGGGACACATAACGTGTTATCCTCCTTATTTAGACCTGCAAATATGTCAATATAAAAATAGTAACGCATGGAGCAGCGAAATGCAATTGTTGTCCGGAGTGTTTTGGGAATAGGCCGTTCATCTAGAGAGAGCAGGAAGTGCAACAAAAACGGAAAACGAAGCGTATATAAATATTGCATTTTATTGATATATATGGAACACGGGATTGCGATTAAGCTCGTCAAAGGAAAGGGTGACCTTCTATTAGCCCCATGATGCAGCCCAAAGGGTTTCGCTTAAAAACCTGCTTCATAATCATTGGCATAATTGCCGCGAGCGTAGTTATCGCCTTGTTCGCCAGATGGTATTTTTTCGAGAACGTCCTAAAAGTGGATGGAATCGCATATAAAACAACCAGCAATGAAGCAAATCTCATCGCTTACAAGTCCTCCTATGGTCCAGACATTAAAGTTGTCATTAAGGACCCTGTCCGGGAGGTATATATCGGAGAGGAATTATTTAGAGTGATTAGATCGCAAGGGTCTGCATCGACCGAATATAAAGTGGAATATGCCGATGGGCACTATTACACAATCGTGGACCAGGATGGTTCTCTACTGACTTATGATGAACGCGGAGAGCCTTCGATAATGATAGCCGCCTATGAAGGCAATAAAAGAATTTTGGGGGAGAACGATGAACGCTATTGGCCCTCTTGGATTTTGTTGGCTGCCTATCCCGATTATCAGCCGGAACGGGGAAACCTCTTTGCTTTTATCGGAGCGCTCGTGTTGATGGTATACGGCTGGTGCCTCTTTAAGTATCAGTGGTTTCAGAATTTCCTGTTCCTGATTTCCCTTAAGTGGATATGGACGAATAGCCAAGAGCCCAGCGATTTTTATTACTTTTCGTCAAAAGCAGGGGGAATTGTCGCAATCGTACTTGCAATATCGCTGCTTATCAAATCATTGTCGTATTAAGGATTTCCAAACCACCCGCCGAGGTGGTTTTTCTGCATAGCAGGTTCTATTCTCCAGCGCCTATTTACGATTTTTCTTGAAAACGGAAACGTGAGCTGCCGCACACGCGTATATGCCCAATAATGACTGCTTTTGTCAGTCTTTAAAACGTTGTGCGGTTTTGCTAGGAATTAAACTCTTAGCCATAAAATTCTAGCCCCAAGATTTAACAGTGTTGTACAATGATAGTGAGACGAGATTTTGGCAAAGGGGTGTTCGATTAAGCGTGACCAGATACATAAAACTGCTTGGTTTGACACTTGGTGTCGTAGCGTTGAATATTGTCGTTTTCTCCCGCGGATTTATCGGGATCGAGATTGGCGGCAATGCGCTCTCCTCGGCAATCGGCGTGACTTTTCTCGTCGCCAGCGCCATCACGCTGACCTATGGGTGTTATTCCTTCCTATTTAAAGCCAAGGCAGCTCTGCCGGTGAAGGAGATGAAGACGCATGACGATTATGTCGAGGCATTATCTCGCTTCCGGCGTATTAAGGTTTTAGAAGAGGATATCGGTATGGCTTTACGTCAACTGGAACGCATGCAGAAGAAAAGAAACACGCTGCTCGAGGTCTTGAAACAGCGATTCGATCCTTCGGAATTGAGCTATAAGAAGTTTTCCTCCGTCATCTACGAGGTGGAGAAGCTGTTCTATCTGAACGTCAGGAGCATTCTCAATCGGCTCCATACGTTCGACGCATCGGAATTCGAAAGCGTTTCGGCGCGGAAGCCGTCGCCATTATCGCCGGAGCTATTGCAAGCCAGAAAAAACGTGTACGGCGAATATCTTTCCTTCACCAAGCAATCGCTCGGCACAAACGAGGAAATCTTGTTAAAGCTGGATCAGCTCATGCTGGAGATCTCCCGCTTGGATAGCCTGGAGCCGGGCGACATCGACAGCATGCCTTGCATGCAGGAAATCGACACGTTGATCAAACAAACCCAATACTACAAGAATTAAGAGGTGACCTGGATGCAAAGAAAAGGTAATTTCCTGTTAATCTCCGTTGTTCTTCTGGTGGTCGTCTTCGGACTTGTTTACGCCGGGGTAACCTTGACCTCCAATCTGGGCAAATCGAAGGCGGAGGTGACGGCCGAGAATGCCGGGGATCGATTAAGCAAGCTGTACAAAAAGATCTCCCCGGCCGTTGAAACGCCCGTGAAGGGCCAGATCGACCTGGACCCCGTCGATGTCGCCGCGACCTTGCCCGACATCGGAAAGTTTCCCATCACGGTGAACAACACGAACGACAATTTCGTCGAGATTTTCTCCTCCACGGAAAAGTCGGGAACGGGCGTGGATGGTTGGCTGACGGACGTAGCGACCGAGTTTAACAAGGCGAATATAACCGTGAACGGAAAGCCCGTGTCGGTCAAGATTCGCAATATCGCCTCGGGCACGGCCGCGGACTATATCAAATCCGGCAAATACGTACCCGATGCGTTTACTCCTTCGAATGAGCTATGGGGCGAAATGGTTCAGGCAAGCGGGGTTAAAACGCAGCTCGTGACCAAGCGTTTAGTCGGCAATGTTCCCGGAATCGTCATTGCCAAAGCGAAGTACGACGCCATGATCGACAAGTACGGCTCCGTCAATATCCAATCCGTAACGGAAGCTATCGCTAATAACGAGCTCTCCATGGGCTATACCGATCCTTTCGCAAGCTCCACGGGCCTGAATTTTCTGGTAACGGCACTTCATACCTTCGATAATACCAATTTGTTGAGCGATAAAGCTGTGCAGGAGTTTGAAAAGTTCCAGTCCAATGTGCCGTTTATCGCCTCTACGACCATTCAGATGCGCGATGCGGCCAAATCGGGCGCCCTGGACGGATTCGTCCTTGAATACCAGACCTACGTTAACGCCGCGGACTTGAAAAGCGGGTACGTATTTACGCCGTTTGGGTTCAGGCACGATAGTCCGCTCTACGCATTAGGCGATCTGCCGCAGGAGAAGCTGGATATTCTCAAGAAATTCGCCGAGTTCGTTACGCAAGACAAATACATGAAGTCCGCGCAGGAAAAAGGATTTAACGGTCTTGAAACCTACAAATCGGAGCTTGCTCCCGTGGATGGAAACCTGCTTATATCCGCGCAAAAGGTATGGAAAGAGAAGAAAAACAGCAGTAAGCCGATTACGGCGGTTTTCGTCACCGACGTTTCCGGAAGCATGGACGGCGAGCCGCTCAATCGTTTGAAAGAGTCGCTGTTGAAAGGGCAGAAATATCTGGGCAGGGACAACAGCATTGGTCTCGTCTCGTATTCGGACGGCGTCACCATCAAGCTGCCGATCGCGAAGTACGACACGAATCAGCAGTCCTTGTTCGTCGGAGCGGTGGATAGTCTGCAATCCGGCGGCGGTACGGCCACCTTCGACGGAATCGTTGTGGCGCTGAAGCTGCTCGAGGATCAACTGGCCATCGACCCCAACACCAAGCCTGTCATCTTCGTCCTAAGCGACGGCGAGACGAACCAGGGCTATACGCTGCAGGACATCAAGGGATTAATCGAAACGTATAAGATCCCGATCTACACGATCGGCTACAACGCCAATATTCAAGCGCTGCAAAATATCTCCAGCATTAACGAAGCGGCTAGCATAAATGCGGATACGGACGATGTCGTGTACAAGATCGGCAATCTATTCAATGTGCAAATGTAACCAATTCGAGGGGGGATTTCAATGGCATTTTCGATGAACGTATCTAGTCCGGAGGAGCTGAAGGCCGAGATCGAGCCTACCATACAGCCATTGCCGGAGGAAGAGGCGAAGCTGAAAGAAGAAGCGGATTCCAACGTTAAAATGATTATGACGATGGATGTCGAGTCGCTGGAGCAGCGCAAAGAGATTCTTCAATCGATCGACGCCTACGGGCTGAACACCATGAAACGCTCTTCCGACAAAAACACCCTGCTGCAGGTCTCGGTCGGCAATCTTGCGAAATCCGGCGATGAGGGCGGCCCGGTTGCGAAGGGGCTAGCCGAATTGCATACGCAGTTGAAGGATCTGGATCCAAGCATGATCGACTTTGCCAAGAAAGGATTTCTCGGCAAGCTATTTAATCCGCTGCGGGCGTACTTTCTCAAGTTCGAGAAGGCCGACGAGGTGATTGCCGATATCGTGGTATCGCTGGATAAAGGCGGTGCCGTGCTCAGAAACGACAATACGACGCTGGAGCTCGAACAGCATGAAATCCGAAAGCTGACCAAAACGCTCAAGAAAGAAATTCAGCTTGGTATGCTCATGGACCAATCCATCGAAGCCCAGATCGAAGCGGCCAAAAGCCGCAGCGAGGACCCCGAGAAGATTCGGTTCATAACCGAGGAGATCCTGTTCCCGATGCGCCAGCGCGTCATGGATTTGCAGCAAATGCTGGTCGTCAATCAGCAAGGGATGTTGGCATACGAGGTCGTTATCCGCAATAATAAGGAGCTCATTCGCGGCGTGGACCGGGCGAAGACCGTTACGATTTCGGCTTTGAAAATAGCTGTTACGGTGGCGAGCGCCTTGTACAATCAAGGTATTGTTCTCAAAAAAATAGAATTGTTGAATCAGACCACGACGAACCTTATCGCCGGCACGTCCCGGATGCTTAAGGAGCAAGGCGTTGCCATTCAACAGCAAGCCATTGAAGCTACGGTTTCGGTCGATACGTTGAAACAAGCGTTTGCGGATGTACTGTCCGCGTTTGATTCCATCAGCTCGTACAAACAGCAGGCGCTTCCGAAAATGAGGGAAACCATCAACCAGTTCAGGACATTGGCCGACGATGGCGAGAAGCATATATCGCGGCTTGAAAAGGGCAATGCTTTGGGGCTGTAATGAAGCGTTCCAGCAGAAAAGCGACCGTAACGGGTCGCTTTTCTGCATGTTCCTAAGTAGCTTAGTTCCCGATCAGCTCAAGAGGGGTAACGTTGTGAATAAACAGGCAAATGAAATAAACGTATCTATAGGCACCCGTATCATCGCATTTTTGTGGGATTATGTGATCATTGCGGGCTACATCGTCTTTCTGATCGGTGTATCTTATCTAATACGCCCGTTATTGATTCCGTTGTTTACGACAGATCCGATATTGGCGGAGGTCACTGGTTTTCTGTTCATTACCCTGCCTGTATATCTTTACTTTGCCTTATGCGAAGGATCCGCATCGCATGCGACATGGGGGAAACGAAAAATGGGGATTGTGGTAACTGGCATTCATGGCCAATCAATCGGACTCGGTTCCTCGCTTTTTCGTTCCGCCCTGAAATTCGTCCCTTGGGAGCTTGCTCATTTTACCGTCTGGCATATGGTCATTCCTACTAATTATTCCGATTCATTCTATTATTCTTTATTGGGAACGGTCTACGGTCTGGCACTCCTATACTTGATAAGTCCATTATGGAGCAAAAATAGACAAACTCTATATGACTATATTTCGGGTACCGTTATCAGGTATAAGGATAAGGATTAACTATAGCTTAATCGAATGAGTTTTTTGCTTGCCGCGGCCGTTCGCCAGCGTTTTACCGACAGAAGGCTTGGCTTGCCCGCCCTCAAGCGTAGCGTTGACCTCTCCGCCTAGAATAATAATATTGGAGCTGATGTAGAGCCAGATCAGCAGGATGATAATGCCGCCAATGCTTCCGTACGTTTTGGAATAGTTGCCAAAGTTGTTAATATAGAATTGGAACAGCAAGGAGGATGCAATCCACCCAAAGGTCGCAAACAGAGCTCCCGGAAGGGCGGCTTTGAAAGGAACTTTGCGGTTGGGTACAATCCAGTAGAGCAGCGAGAAAACAACAATCATGAACGAAATGGGAAAGACGTATTTCAATGTGCCCCAGATGAGTCCGAAGCCTACCGGGGAATTGAACCAATCGAATAGAAAATTACCGATGACCTCTCCGAAAATAACCAAAACAATCGCCAGCAAAATCGCAAGGGCTAACACAACCGTCGCCGCAAGCGAGATCGCTCTCACCTTCCAGAACGGGCGGTTTTCCTCGACATCATAAGCTTTATTGACACCTTTAATGACCGCGTTAACGCCATTGGACGCTGACCAGAGCGTAGCGATCATACCGATTGATAGCAGCGTGCCTCTGCTGTCCTTTGTTACCTCTTGCAGAATCGTCTGAATCGCTTCACCCGTTTGCTGCGGAAGCAGACGAATAAGCTCAGCTACGACACTGTCTCCGGACAACCGGACAAAGCTCATCAAGCTCACCACAAAGATTAGAAACGGAAAAAAGGATAAAATAAAATAATATGTAAGCTGTGCCCCTAGAGCAGGAACATCGTCATCGCGAAAACGGCTGTACAAATTTTTGAAAAACGGAAGAATCGCGGAAACTCGTTTCATTGCTCTCACCCCTCTTAATTAGAAGGTAAACAAGAGAGGCCAAATGTTAAACAGGATTTGAGAAAACGGATTACAGGAGAGTCGAGTAATTGACGAGACGAAGAGGAGGAAAACGAAATGAAGACGATTAGACGCATGATGGACCACCTGTACTGGGCGGACGGGCGAATTTTGGACGCGCTCGAGGAGAGTGAAACGAAGAACAAGGATCTTCTGAAGCTGGTTCGGCACGTCGCTGTTGCGGAGCAAGTCTGGCTCTCCCGATTGCAGGGCAGGGGCAGCGCGCAATATTCATTGTGGGAGGAAGCGGAAGACCTGACGGCGATCCGGACGATGTTCGAAGAAAACGCCAAGCAATATCGGGTTTATATCGAACGGCTTGATGAATCCGGGTTGGACGAAATGATTGATTATTCGAATCAGAGCGGTGTTCCGTTCCGAACATCCGTCCGCGATATTCTGCTGCAGGTCCTCCTACACGGGCAATATCACCGGGGACAGATCAACCGGGCACTTCGGACCCTATCGGCAGAGCCTGTCCAAGTCGATTACATCACGTTCGCAAGGCTATAACTTGCTATTCTTTCCGCTCTAATCTTGCCACTTCATCGTCATGTAGAGCTGCTCGACGCTTCAAGAGCTCATAGGTCTCGCTCCATTCGTCAGGGTATCTTGTCCGTTGAATGCGCTTATGCAACTCGCCTAGAGCATGCTCTACATCATTTCTAAATTGTTTCCATACCATCATAGCTTTGTGATAGCCACCGTTATCGGTAGCATTCACTACGTCATAACAGAGTTTATCTTTTTTGGAGATCTCCATACTGATTTCATCAACTTTAAAAAGAATTTCCTTTTTGAGTTTGGCGTCATACTCCATAGTCGCGATCATTTCGGCCATTATAGAAAGGATAGTGGTATTATTTTGAGATAAGTGATTTATACGTTCAGCGAGTTGGGTCGTCATCGGTTTTTCCCTCCTAGCATCGGGGATAGATGGATAAGGTACGGAACCATTCCGGTTCTATACCATACTGTTCGTTAGAAGGGAATTTTTTCAGTCACAAAGAGAAAGGTCCGGAAGGTTAAGCGAAGGAACAAATTTTATTTTGCCTGTTGACAGCAGTACGAATTTATATTATCTTTAATTCAAGATATTTAATTTAAAGATAACAACCGAATCAAATGTACAGCAAAATGCAATGGGAATGAAGGAGTGAGCAGAAAATGGGTAATCTTTTATGCCATATATCTTTAAGTTAAGATAATTGAATTAAAGATAAAATCAATTGAACAAAGGAGCCTACGATTATGATTGCTATTCTGGGACGCATTAACGAATTGAGCAGAAAACAGCATGCTGAAGGACTTAACGAGCAGGAGACAAAAGAACAGGCAGAGCTTCGCAAGGAGTATATTCAGCAGATTCGAGGTCAAGTTCACGATATGCTGTTGGGTGTCTCGATCATCGATGACAATGGGTATGACGTAACTCCGAAGAAGCTGGCTGCCGACAAAGCGATTTTGCTAAGAGATGAACGCCAGACGGATTCATTTATTAATTAAAATTGGGGAGATGAATGAAAATGATGGATATGGGACTTCTTATTATTCGGGTAGTGGTAGGTTTGTTGTTTGTTGGACATGGTGCACAGAAATTGTTTGGCTTGTTCGGGGGATACGGTCCGAAAGGGACGGGAGGCTGGATGGAATCGGTTGGCATTCGTCCTGGCGTTGTTATGGCGGTCTTTGCGGGAATGTTGGAATTGCTGGGCGGCGCACTGTTCACCGCTGGACTGTTCACCGTAGCGGCAGGAGTAATGATTGTGCTCACCATGGCAGGCGCTATAGTGAAAGTGCATCTGCCTAACGGCTTGTGGTCAACGGCAAACGGGTTTGAATATCCGCTGGTACTCGTTGCAGTAGCGATCGGCGTAGCGCTGACCGGAGCAGGGGCTTATTCGCTGGATGCATTGTTGTTCTAAAGGTACGTTGACTGGATGAGATAACAACCGCTATAATTTTCTTATTATGCAAAAAAGTTTCTTAGGAAATGGAGGGAGCTCGCATCAAGCTAAAAGAAATCGCAAAAAAAGCAAACGTTTCGATTAGTACGGTATCCAGAATCATTAACAACCAGGGCAATTTCAGCGAAGAGACTCGCAAAAAAGTATTGGATATTGCCAATGAGCATTTAAAGCCGGGGATTGCTCCCTCCAACCAGGTTGGAATATCTTATAATATCGTCGTTATCGTACCGGGCAACAATGACTTTTTCGATAACGATCCGTCTACCTCCGCCGACTTGAATCACTTAAAGGATGAGTTTGAAGCATACGGACATCAGGTTCATATAGTGAAGCATTATTCGGACTCGCAGTCGTCTCCGGCCTATAAGCTTTTGGGCGAGGAGAAAGTGGACGCTGCCATCCTATTCGACCCGGTTGAGGGCGATAAGATGTATGAGGAATTGAATAGACTCGGGATCCCTTATGTGTTTACGAACGGAAGAACCTACAATACGGGGCAAAACTATATTGACTACGACAACCGAAAAGGCGCTTACGGGGTGATCCGTTATTTGCACGGATTAGGCCATCGGAGAATCGGAATGATTGCGGGACCCCGCAATCATCTCGTCAATTTGAACCGGCTGGACGGATGCAAAGACGCATTCCGCGATTTGGGGATCCCATGGACCGACGCCAATGTTGCAATGGGCGCGTTTGATCCCTCGCACGGTTATGAAGCCGTGAAGCAATTGATGCGGGAGCAGCCGTCTATCACCGCGATTTTCGCGTTTAACGACATTATTGCTTACGGAGCCATGAAGGCTTTGGCCGAAATGAACCTCCGTATTCCGAAAGACGTTTCCTTGGTTGGCTTTGATGATCTGAAGCTGTCGGAGTTCATGGTTCCGCCGTTAACGACCGTAAGAAGGTTTAGATACGATATCAGCTCCGTCATCGTAAAAGTGCTGACCGAATTGATAACAAGCAAGAACATTTCCGAAGTTTACATTAGCCTTAAGACCGAGATGATTGAGCGGGAATCCTGCTCGAAAGCGGCAGGCAAAGCGTAATAAACGGATGCGAATAGCCGTCCTCCGATCGCCGGATCGGAGGACGGCTATTTTTGTTTTTAGATTGACGAAGTAAACGCTGGTAGAATATACTAAGAGCGCAAATAAATTGCGCAAATTATTTGCGTAAATTTCATCACTATGGGAGGGATGATTGATGAGAAGGATAGGTTCCAGGCCAATCTTGAAAGCGTTTACCGTTTTGATGTCGTTTGTGTTATTGACTGGAGGTTCGTTTGCCTTTCCGTTTCCGGATAAGGCGTCAGCAGCCGTTGGCGCAATCACGGTTAATTTGACGGAAACGCAAGAGGCGTTCAAAAACCCCTTAATGGGATTTCGGCCAACCCGCTTTTTGAATGACACGAGTTTCTCGAATTCTGAATACGGCACTGTGTTTAAGCACTATATCAAATACACCGATTTGGAGAATGCGGCGTCAGACTCCGTTCAGAAGATCAAGGATTGGAGCAATACAGCTTGGGCGGGGATTGAAAGTCAGAACAAAAAGGTTATTCCTCGCGTAGTTATCGTTTACCCGAACACCGGAGAATATTGGCCGGAAGGCGTTCCTCACGGGGACGTGGCTACGCAATGGACAACGGACACCTTGAAAAACCGTCTGACCGCCTTCATCCAGAAGCTTGGCCAAGCTTGGGATAACGATCCGAGAGTGGCCTACATCGAGCTGGGGCTATGGGGGAATTGGGGAGAGCATCATATTTATCCGGATAAGCTTGCGGACGGGACCGACCGGATTCCGCTCGCCTTCCAGACCGCATTAGGCAACGCGGCTTCGCAGGCGTTTCAGAACAAGAAGGTGCAAGTGCGCTATCCCGATACCTTCCAAAATTTCAACTTCGGATTTCTGTGGGATTCGTTTGCTTTAATCGATGACCTATCGGGAGGCGAAGGCATTGCGACGAGAAATGTCTGGAGAACGCAGGTTAACGGCGGGGAGGTTGCTTACGATTGGGGGCAGAAAAATATTCAGCCGGGTGATTCCCCGAATGATACGTTAAGCGATCCGAACCATCGGAACTACGTGATCGACTGGATCAAAAAAACGCATACAACCAGTCTGGGCTGGATTGATTTGTACGATGCGAACAATTCCGCCGTCTCGCAAGGGGCTGCGCTAATGCAGAAGGAATTCGGCTATCGGTTCGTCATCAACCAGGCTACATACTCAGGCAGCGTGCAGCCCGGCGGATCCATGAATGTGTCCTTCTCGGTCGTGAACAAAGGCTCCGCGCCGTTCTATTATAACTGGCCGGTGGAAGCGAGCTTGCTGAGAAGCGACCGCACGGTTGCATGGAAGGGTATTTTCAGCGGCACGGATATACGGAACTGGATGCCGGGCGACGATTGGAACGCCGCGACGCGTCAATACAATCAAGCGCCAGCCGTTCAACAGGTTTCGGGTGCCTTTACGATTCCGTCCAATATGGCGGTGGGAACCTACACATTGGCGCTGACCATTCTGGATCCGGCCGGCTATAAGCCTAGCGCCAGATTCGCGAACTCGAACTATTACACGGGCGGAAGAACACCGCTTGGCAAAGTGGGAATCGGCATGGATCCCGCAGATCAGAACATCGGACCTTTCGATCAACTGAAGCCGGATAACACGCTTTCGTACAGCTTGACTCAGACGCCTTATGATGGCGGCTACAGCGGCGGAGGAAGCGCGGATACTCAGGCGCCAAGCGTTCCGGGGAATTTGACGGTAAGCGGCACGAGCTCGAGCAGCGTCAGCTTGTCGTGGTCGGCTTCAACCGACAACGTAGGCGTGACCGGTTATGACGTTTATCGCGGTGGAGTATGGGCAGGGGCTGCGACAGGCACTACCTTTACCGATAGCGGATTAAGTCCAAGCACGAGCTACGTCTACACCGTTAAGGCCAAGGATGGAGCGGGGAATGTATCCGGCGCAAGCGGCTCCGTAACCGCGACCACCAGCGCTTCCGGAGGAGGAGGCACTTTGACGGTTTATGAAGCGGAAGCTTCAGCGAATACGCGGACCGGAGCGGCGGTCATTTCCGCGTGCAGCACCTGCTCGGGAGGCTCGAAAGTAGGCTATGTCGGAAATAATGACGGTACGCTGCAATTTAACGGGGTCAGCGCATCTGCAGCGGGAACGTATACGATGACCGTGTCTTACCTCAGCGGAGAAGCCCGCTCCGCGCAAATACGGGTTAACGGAGGATCGCCAGTTACACTGAGCATGCCTAGCACGGGAAGCTGGACGGCCATTGGCACCGTTCAGACGCAAATACAGCTGAATGCAGGCAATAACACGATTCATTTCTCGAATCCGACAGGCTGGGCGCCTGACTTTGACCGCATTCAGATTAGCGCCGGCGGCGGCAGTGGGGATACCCAAGCGCCTGCTGCGCCAACCAACGTAAGCGTCTCTGGCAAAACCTCAAGCAGCGTCAGCTTGGCATGGAGCGCTTCGACGGATAATGTCGGCGTGTCGCAGTATGTCATTTACAGAGACGGGAATCAAGCAGGCACCTCGGCCTCAACCAGCTTTACGGACAGCGGGGTAAATGCCAATACGGCATACGCGTATACGGTCAAAGCAAAGGATGCGGCGGGCAATTTATCGGCAGCCAGCGCGACGGTTAATGTAACGACCAATGCCGGAAGCGGCGGAACAACTGCCTTGCTGGTCGATAACTTCAACAATTCGCCAAGCTGGCCGGGAACCAATGATCTCGGCAAATGGGCGGGCGCAAACAGCTTCGCCAACAATGCGGGCGTTATTGATTCGGGTGCTCTGAAGCTGGAGTATAACAACAACGGATGGTTAGGCACGGATATTACCCAGGATGTAGGAAGCTATACCAAGCTGGTCATTCGCATCAAAGGCGCAAGCGGCGGGGAACAAAACCATATGCAGCTCACGATTGGCGGAGTGACCAAGACACTGGGAGAATTCAGCGGGGACACGATTACGGCTGGCTACAAGGATATTACTATTAACTTGGCATCGAACGGAGTAGACCGAAGCAGCCCCGGACAATTGACGATGACCTTCTGGCATGGAGGCAATAGTACGGTCTGGATAGACGAGATTCGTTTCGAGTAAAAATAAGGCTGGCCTGCGGTTGCGCGGGCCAGCCTTTTCATTTTTTTTATACCGCGTTATCGCTTGGCATAGTTCCGGTTGCATTTAACGCAAAAGATTGACGGAAGAGCTTCATGTCGACGAGTGCGCCGCCATTCAACCTTGAATTCTCGGCAGCAAAAGCCATTAAGTGGCTCTCCAACGAGGCTTGCGCGGAGGTCAAGGTATCGATGTACCTTTCATGCCGGAGATCGGACACGAATTGCCGCATGATTCCGTCGTCGCCGCCTTGATGACCGCTCTGGCTGTTAGGGATTTGAATAACCGACAACGTGCCGGAGGAGAAATCGAACAGCTCGATACGGCCGTTTAACAGATCGCCGCGAATTTCCCCTTTGGTCCCCATGATTTGAACGATGCGGTTAATATCCCGCGTAAACCCGCTCATGCTGAACATAACGGTAACGCCATTCTCGAATTCCATGTTTACCGTCTGATGATCGACGACATTATTATCCGTTCTGTAAACGCATTTGCCGTAAGGACCTTCCAGGATCGCCTTCATTCTGTTCGTTTCGGTGGGAGGATCCGCGATAAGCGCCGCAAAATGATTCGCTTTCGTGTCCTGCATGTAGAATCGCAATGCGGAATAAGGGCAGGTCGATTCTACCGCGCAGCCATCCGTGCAGCGTTCGGTCGACCCTTCGGGCGCATTCTCAACCCGGAAGTGGCTTAACGAACCGAAGGAGCTGACCTTCGCGCAGTCGGCATCCACAAGCCAGCGAATGAGATCCATGTCATGACAGGATTTGGCCAAAATCATTGGACTGGAGAGCGTATCGTTACGCCAGTTGCCCCGCACAAAGCTATGAGCGTAATGGAGGTAACCGACGTTTTCGTTATGTTGAATGGACATGACGTTCCCGATGGAGCCGTCTTGAATAAGCTGCTTCATTTTTTGCCAGAAAGGGGTATATCTCGAAACGTGGCAGATCGAGAGCAGTCGTCCCTCTTCGCGGGCCACGGCCTCCATGGCTGCGCATTCGCTTGGACTGTTCGACATCGGCTTCTCCAGCAGGACATGATACCCTTTGCGGAGAGCGGCTATCGTAGGCTCGTAATGCATCTGGTCTTGCGTGCAGATCAGAAGCGCATCGCAAAGCTTGGGCTTGCCCAGCAATTCTTCCCATGTTGAATAGAGCTGATCCGCAGTTAAGTTTAGCGCTTCCGCAAATCTCGTTCTTCTCTCTTGGCTTGGTTCCGCGACTGCGACGACCTCAACCTCGCTCGGAAATCTTTGAACATAAGGCATATAGGACAAGAAACCTCGCGCACCTGCTCCTATAACGGCTAGTTTGATTTTTTTCATGTAAAGATCACCCTCCTCGAAGCAACGATTTAGATTTTTCGATACCACGGCAATCGGGACAGCGGCGCATGCACTTCTAGCCGGATAGGGCCTTCTACTACACTTTCGTCATCGCCGAGCCATCGACCTTCCGGAAATTGGATCATTCTAGTAAGTTGTCCTTTCATTAATACCGGGGCTACCAGAATAGAGTCGCCAACCATGAATTGATCCTGGATTGCATGGTAGCCTTGATTCGGAAAAACGAATTCCAAGCTCCGCAGGATCGGCAGTCCATCCACGGCAGCCTGGTTCGCAAGCTCGAGGAGAGCGGGTCCAAGCTTTGTCCGGAGCTGCACCGCATCCATGCACCAGGATAATTCTTCGCCGCTAAGAACCCTCCAAGGAGCCATGGAGAACTGCATAACGGGGAATAAAGCCGAGCACTGAACAAAACGGATAAAAAGTTCGGAATCGAATCGGAAATGAGGCGAGTTGATATCGCCATCCATTCCTCCGCCAATCATATCGGGACAATTATAGGCATATCCCATGAGACCTTGAGCGATTGCATTGGGAATGAGTCCCCCGAGCCCTGTCGCATCCCACGTGTGCGTCTTATCGCGCTGCCGCTGAATAAGCGCTTGGCCTCCAAGCTTCCAGCACATCCGCAGCTCGCTAAGCCCGTATCCGATTCCCAATCGCGCGTAAGCCTCGCAATCTTCCATCGGGAGAATAGGACGCGACCATTCGACTTCCCGGGAAACGTCATTCAGCAGGCCGGGCAGTATAGGCTCGCCCGCGTCCAGCTTGAAGCCGTCAACTCCGTAATCTAGGATCAGCCTGTCCAGCTGCCGCTTGAACCATGCGGAGCCTTCCTTGCGGGTATAATCCACGACCCCGCTGTACCCGTTCCACCATCTTCTCAACACAGGCGTGCCGTCAGCATGCTTCATCAACAGATCTTGGCTCATTAATTGCCGGAAGGTGATGCTGTCCGGACTCACGTACGGGCATACCCACAGCATGACCTTAAATCCTAATTCATGCAGGGCTTGAATCATTCGGGCTGGATCGGGGAAACGATGCTTCTCGAAATCCCAGGTTCCGTAATCCTGCATCCAATTATCGTCAATGATCAGGACGCCTGGAGGAAAGCCGTTCTCGATAATAGATTTCGCGTAATGAATAAGCTTCTCTTGCGTCGGCTCATAGAACATTTCCACCCAAGTACAGTATTGCGGCGCCGTAAAGGCCATTTCGTCCGGCGTAACGCCGGAAGTGGGGAAATGGTTGACGCAGGCATGCCGGTAAGCGCCTTGAAGGGTGAAATGACCTTCTTCAATCGTAATCTTCTGCGGGTGATCGATCGTCAAGGTGCTCTCATTAAAGGAGAAGGCAAAAGGCTCTTCGGACCAAATATATCTTCCTCGATTAGACAGCAATAAGGGGGAAGCTTGATTGTCGTCGGTCAAACGCAGGTCGCGCGAATGCGGCCGATCGCCAAACGGCATAAGATGACCCTCATTGATAACGCCTCCCCACCAGAATTCTCCGGGCTCTCGTTGCAGTGCAGTGATTGTCATAGTAGACACTCCCAATTTGTTTTATGAAATAATTTGCGCAATTATTTACTGATATTATGGAGGAATCTATATTTGAATGCAAACCTTTTTTCATCTTAACAATAAGGCATGCGATCTTAAAAATGAGGCATTTAAAGCGTTTATAGAGATCGATTAAACTAAAAGTGTAAGAGGCAAGGGTGATGCTGATGATAGAGTTTACGCAAAATTTTTGCCTAAACAATTTATTAGGGGGATATAAAATGGTGAAAAGAAACAAATTTTCATTCATGCTCGTGCTTGTCCTGATGGTTCTTTCCTTAATTACCGCTGCATGCAGCAACAGCTCGAACAACGCGCCAAACAACAAACCGGACGACAGCAAGAACGGCAACGCCGGTGAGGCAACGGATGCGCCTAAAAAGAACGTAACGCTTACCTATGCCATCTGGGACAAAATTCAGCAGCCGGCTATGGAAGCGATCGCAAAAGAATTTACGGCGCAAAACCCAAATATCAAGGTTAAGGTCGAAGTTATCCCATGGGCCGATTATTGGACAAAAATGTCCGCTGCCGCTCCTGCGGGGACGCTGCCGGACGTGTTCTGGATGCACGGAGGTCAATTCGCAACTTACGCCTCCGGTAAATTCCTTGAGCCAATCACAAGCAAAGTAGCTGCCGGGGAAATCGACCTCAATAATTACGCGGCGAATCTTGCTTCCATTTATACGCTGAACGGCGAGAACTATGGCATCCCTAAAGATTTCGATACCATCGGTCTGGCTTACAACAAAGAGTTGTTCGATCAAGCGGGCATCCCTTATCCGGACGACACTTGGACTTATGCCAAGCTGGCCGAGGTTGCCAAACAGCTGAGCCAGCCTGACAAGGGCATTTACGGCTTTGGAGCCAAGATGGATACGCAAACCGGCTATTGGAACGATATGCTGGCTAACGGCGGCAAAATCATTTCCGATGATATGAGCAAATCGGGGTACGACGATCCGGCTTCTATCGAAGCTTTGCAAGCCCGTTATCAAATGACGGTTGACGGCGCTTCTCCAACTCATCAGCAAATGACGGATATGGAAGCAACCGAGATGTTCAAGTCCGGCAAGTTAGCGATGATTTTCGACGGTTCCTGGCGGATCAGCGATATCGACAGCAGCGACATTATCAAGGGGAAATGGGATTGGGCGAAACTTCCTATGGGCAAAGTGAAAAGAGCCAATATCATTAACGGCCTTGGCAACGTAATGTCGGCAAGCGGCAAAAACAAGGAAGAGGCTTGGCTGTTCCTTAAGTTCCTGGGATCGCAAAAAGCAGCGGAAATTACGGCGCAGATGGGCGCGGCTATTCCGGCGTACAACGGCACGCAGGATGCATGGCTGACCTCGAGACCGTATCTGAATCTGAAAGTATTCACGGAGCAAGTAGCCGACGCAACTCCGTATCCAAGCGGTTCGATGTCGTATCCGGTATGGTTCGCGAAAGAGCCTGAGATTATGTCGCAGGCATGGGGCGGAGCCATCTCGGTAGAAGAAGGCGCCAAGAAGGTTGCGGAGATGATGAATCAAGCCATCGCGGATACAAAGTAATTAGGTAAGTATCGTTAAACTAAAGCGGAATTCGGGAGACGTTCCTTCTGTCAGGAACGTCTCCGATGAATAGGGAGTGGTGAAATTGAATTCCAGAAGCAGGTATGTGTGGGCTTATTTCATGATCGCGCCGACTCTCATAGGCACATTGGTTTTCTGGGGTTGGCCGGTTATCCAATCGATCCTGTTAGGCTTCCAGCATTCGGAAAATTTCGGGACCGTAAATCATTGGGTTGGATTCGATAACTATGCGAAGTTATTCCGTGATAAAGAGTTTTGGCAAAATCTGCGTAACACCTTAGTTTATGTAGCGATGTTTGTACCCCTTACGCTTGTGCTTTCAACCTTGTTTGCCGTACTGCTGAATACGAAGATCAAAGGGGTATCCCTTTATCGCGTTATATTTTTCCTGCCGCAAGTGACCATGCCTGCCGCGGCAGCGATGGTATGGGTTGTCCTGTTCGCTAAAGACTTCGGCCTCATCAACCATTTATTGGGGACGCATATCGCATGGCTGTCCAATGGCCATTATGCCATGCTTGTACTGGTTATCGTAGGCGTATGGGGAGCCATCGGCATGAATATGCTGCTTGTTCTCGCAGGCTTGCAAGGGATACCGAAATCGCTGTATGAAGCGGCGGATATCGACGGCGCCAAGCGATTCAACAAGTTTCGGTATATTACCATTCCGATGCTCACGCCAACTCTGTTTTTCACCAGTATTATTCTATTAATTGGAGCTACGCAGATTTTCGACTCGATCTATCTGATTATCGGAAAGACGAATGTCGCGCTACCGTCGGTTCGCTCGCTTGTGTATGCCTACTACCAGAACAGCTTCATTTATAATGACCGCAATTACGGCGCTGCCATTATCAATATTTTGCTGGTGATCAACCTTGCGCTGACAGGCATTCAATTCGCATTCCAGAAAAAATGGGTCGTCTACGACTGAGGAAGGGGGAGGACGCAACTATGATCAGCTCATCGGCGAGGAAGGCTCACCTGGTTGTTCACATCATTCTTATTATCAGCGCTATCGCTATGCTTGTTCCGTTTGTATGGATGGTGCTGACTTCGCTGAAGACAACGACGGAAGCCACGCAGATTCCGATCCGTTATTTACCGGATGCCCCCAGCTTAAGAGGATATATAGAGGCAATTAAGCAATCGGAGTTCCCGCATTATTACCTGAACACGGTTATATCGGCGGTCATGAAAACCGTGTTTCCCGTTATCTTTAGTTCGATGGCGGCTTATGCTTTTGCGCGTATCCGGTTTCCGGGAAGCTCGATTCTGTTTATCTTGCTTCTCTCGGTCATGATGGTGCCGAATCCGGTGTTCTATACGCCGCAATATATGATGATGAGCGAACTCGGCCTCGTCAACACCGTTACCGCTTTGTGGATTGCTTCCTTGATCAGCCCGTTTGCCACTTTCCTTTTAAGGCAATTTTTCATGAGCATATCCAAGGAGCTGGAGGAAGCGTCGGTTCTGGATGGCTGCAATCCGTTCCAAATTTATTGGCATATCATGCTTCCTTTAGTCCGGTCCGCTTTGGTAGCCATCGTTATTATTCAATTGCAGTGGGCTTGGAACGAGCTGCAATGGCCGCTTATTATCAACAGCTCTCCGGAGAAGATGACCTTGTCATCGGGCATAGCGACGTTAGTGTCCATGTTCGGAACGGATTATCCGGTGTTAATGGCAGGCGCCTTTATGGCGGTCGTTCCGATGATTATTCTCTTCTTTATCTTCCAAAAACAATTTATTGAAGGGATCGCCTTCAGTGCAACAAAAGGATAATGGGTATCCGGACTTCTGCGAGTCCGGATAAAGCCTGTTTCAGCTTGAATGACGGCAAAAGGGGTAACATTTAAAGCTTATTATTGACAGCGCTTTCAAATAGCAAAGAGGAGGATTTCGATGAAACTGTTATCCGTGCACGATATTGGAAGGACATCGCTTAAAGCGATGCTCATTGTCGCCTTGTTATTGAGCACGCTTTTTGGGAATGCCGCGAGCAGGGTAAGCGCGAATCCGGACCAGACGCGCGTACCAACGAATCCGTATCCAAGCCCCGCGGTGGATAGTGCTCTGACCAAGCATGATTTGACCTATGCGCCCAGCCCGCTGGACAATCCGCTAAAAGGATTTGCGCCGTTCTATCCGTGGGAAACGGAGACTTCCTTTCCCCATAGCCTGGAATGGTATTATGTTCCGCTGAGGGCTGTGATGAATGGCCCGGATTCCTTTACATTCGATACGGGCATTGAGCCGGCGCTGAATGCCATTGCGGCAAGAGGGAATCAGGCGGTGCTTAGAGTCTATCTTGAATATCCGGGCAAAGACGATGCCATACCGGCGTTTATTCATGACAGCGGCATTGCGATGCGTCATAACGATACCTTTAACCAAGACGAGCCCGATTACGACGACCCGCTTATGGTCACGTATTTGACTAACTTCATAAAAGCTTTCGGCGCAAAGTATGATGGAGATCCGCGTATTGGCTTTATTCATATGGGCCTCGTTGGTTTATGGGGGGAGTGGCATACTTACCCTTACGATGAGGATACGGCAGATGGTTTGCCGAACTATATGCCTAACGCCGATACAATCAAAGAGCTTTTTACCGCCTATGATACAGCCTTCAACTATACGAAGCTTGAGGTCCGGTATCCCGGATTGCCTGGCGCATCGGAGTACAATATAGGCTACCATGATGACTCCTTCGGTTATAAAGAAGGCGATCCGCCGCAAAGCGTAACGCAGCCCGAGAGTATGGGCGGAGCCTATTATTCGTTTCTGACCAAGATGCTGGAAGCCGGTTCGGAGAATAAATGGATAACGGAATCCGTTGGCGGGGAAGTACGCCCGGAAATTCAGAGCCAGCTGTTCAGCGGCGGGACTAACGTTGATCATGCCTTGGACGATATTGAATTAACTCATGCGACGTGGATGATTAACCAAGGCGGTATCAGCAACTATAATGCTGGCGATGCTGCCGTTGCCGCCGGCGTGAGAAAGATGGGCTACGATCTGAATGTGAAGAGCGCCTATTATAAGGACATTGCTCAAGGCGATCCTCTTAAGGTTGGCGTCACTATTCAGAACAATGGCGTTGCTCCTTTCGCTTATCCTTGGAAGGTAGAGCTGGGAGTCAAGAATGCATCGGGAAAAATCGTGAAAGAGTGGGATACAACCTGGGATTTGACGAAGGTGATGCCTTCGGAGATCAGAACGTATCCGGAATGGAATGTAGCCGGCGATCCAAAATATGTTCCATTTGGCGAGCCTTATTATTTCGATACAACAATTGCCGCTCCGGGGCTAAATGACGGCTACTACTATCTAGTGATGAAGGTCGTTAATCCGCTAGATACGATTAGCAATAAGGCGAAAAAAGTAGGATTCGCAAATACCGATCAAGACAAAGAAGGCTGGCTGAATTTGGGGCCTGTGAAGATAGGAGATTGTGCTGCACCGTGTTCGGAGCCTCCAACTTCACCGCCGGCACCGCCTAAACGCCTGCTAGTGGATGATTACGACGGAACGCCGGCATGGTCGGCTGACACTCGGAACGATCTGAACCAATGGACCGGCTCAAGCGGCTTTGCCAATGGGAACGGCGCCGGTGTTGTAGAAGGCGGCGCATTAGTGCTGAAGGTTCAGAATATGTCGCGTATGGAAACGAATATCGGCCGGAATCTTGCCGATACGAGCAAGCTGGTCATTCGGGCGAAAGGAGCCGTCGGAGGCGAAGAGAATCTCGTCAATGTGAGCATCGGCGGAGTAACGAAAACACTTGGTCAACTCAGCGGCGATACGGTAACGACAAGCTACAAAGACTTTGTTATCGATTTGCCTAATCAAGGAGTAGATCTGTCGCAAACGATTTGGAGCATTGCGATTTCACAGGCAACGTGGGGGACTACGGGAACGATCTATATCGATGAAATCTACTTTACGGATAAGGTGGAGTCAGATACGGATAATCCTGGCACGAACCCTGGATCCGGTTCAGACTGGCCGGGGCTTATCGAAGATTTCGAATCCTATGCGGATGATGCCGCCCTTGGGCAGGCATGGACCGAAGCATGGTCCGACAAACCGGGCTCCGTTACTAGAGAGCTTGGAGAGTCGAGCGGAAGCAAGGGCCTACGGCTGTCGACCGCTATCGCGGATTCGGAGTGGGCGAATATGATCCATGCCATCCCTACAGGCAAGAGAGATTGGTCCAAGTATGACGGCTTAAGCTTCTGGGTGGACAATACAACAAACGACAATAAGGATTTCAGCTTAAATGTCGCGCTTCAGACGCCTGCGGCCAAAGGCGAGTTCGGATTAAAGGAAGGCGGGCATGCCTTAACGATTGCGGCGGACGGAAGCTTGCAGCCTGCCGCGTTTAATGGAGCGTCGCTTAACGTTCCCGCAGGCTTCAAGGGTGTCGTGAAGCTCGCTTGGGATCAATTCGTTCAATCCGCATGGCAATGCGACGGCGTTCAGGCAGACTGCGCAGCGGTGCTTGATCCAAGCGACGTAACGGGACTTCAGTTCGGATACCCGCCTGCGGGTTATCCGCATAACGTCATCACGATTGATGACATTATGCTCTATCGGGCGGATAAAATGTTGGACGATTTCGAATCGTACCCGGACGATGCTGCCTTGCAGAATATCTGGCGGATCGACTGGGAATCCGGAGAACCGTCTACCCTTCGTACGATTGATCATGCGAATGTCTCGAATGGCAATCAAGCGATGAAGTTTTCCGTATCCCCTCCTCCGGGCAAAACGGCATCCGATTGGGTAAACGTTAAACGCGCTGCCTTTAGCGGGTCGGATACGGATTGGTCCGCCTTTGACGGGCTTACCTTCTGGGTCAACAATGTATCGCCAAGCAGCAAAAATATGGATCTGAGTATCTCGCTTGTTACGGACGCGCCAAAAGGCGAATTCTCCTTGAAAGAAGGAGGAACCGTACAATTCTATCAAGGTGCCGAAGGCTGGAAAACAACCACTCTTGGCGGAGGCTCCCTATCCATTGCCGCAGGCTACAAGGGAATGGTGAGAATTCCTTGGAGCGCATTGATCCAGTCCGCATGGCAAGGCTGCGATGCTTGCGACGCGAAGTTTGATGCGAGCAAGGTTTTGCAAATTCAATTCGGCTTTGGCCCGAAAAATCAAGCCGACAATGTTCTCAGCATCGACCAAATTGCCCTCTATGCGTTAGCTGGCAGAACCGGCGGATCAGGAGGAGGATCAACAACCGAGCCTGTTGACCACCCGGCTCCTCCGGCTTGGGCAACAGCAGCCGGAACGGAGGCGCTTACGTATCGGAGTGCGCCGGTAGACAATCCGCTTAAGGGCTTCCTTCCTTTCTACGATGCTTCGGAGGAGTCTTATTTCACCGAAGGCGATGATTGGAGAGACCGTCCAACGCAGCTGCCTTACAGCTTAGAGTTCTTCTACCTTCCGCTTAATAAGCTGATGAACAACCTGAATGATTTTAATTGGACGGAGCTGGACAAACGGCTTGAAGCCGTTGCATCCAGAGGCAATCAGGCCGTATTCAGGGTCTATTTGGATTATCCGAACAAGCCGTCCGGAATCCCGCAATTTCTTCTGGACGAAGGGCTGGAGACTTACGCTTATTCGGAATACAACAACGGTAAAGACGCCACGAGTCTAGCGCCTGATTATAACGATGAGCACTTATTGGGAGCCTTGGACAATTTCATTGAAGCGCTTGGAGCCCGTTATGACGGCGATCCGCGTATCGGATTCCTGACCATTGGATTGATCGGCTTCTGGGGCGAATGGCATACGTACCCTTACGACGGAAATATCAAATCGCCGAATTTAATGCCGACAGACGCCAACCTGAAGCGGGTTCTTACCGATATGGACAACGCTTTTAACGAAACGCAGCTTGTCTTAAGATATCCGATGGACAACAGCACGCTCAAAACCAAAAACTTCGATGTCGGCTACCATGACGATTCCTTTGCTTTACAGACCCTCCCGCCAAGTCTCGGAGGCCAAGGCTGGCATTTCTGGGGCAAAGTCAAAGACGCCGGAGTGACGGATTTCTGGAAAACGAACAGCATGGGCGGAGAGATGAGACCGGAAATTCAATTGAAGATGTGGAACAATGATCCGCCAGTATACAATGAACCATCGGCACCGATCGAGGGAGCGCAAGGCGAAGATTATTACACCAGCCTGAACTTGACCCATGCCTCTTGGCTGATTACGCAAGGGGTCTTCCAAACGCCGCTGGAGTCCGAGCCGCTGGCAAGAGCTGTCGAAGGATCGCGTAGACTGGGCTATGAATATTACGTGCCTTCTGCCTATCTGGACGCTGCGGATGGAAATCTGAAGGTCGGCGTAGAGGTTGAAAACAGGGGAGTAGCGCCATTCTACTATAACTGGAAGGTAGAGCTTGCGGCCAAATCCGAAAGCGGCATCGTGAAGGTATGGGAACCCGGTTGGGACTTGAAAGACCTGCTTCCGAATACAAACGGATTCGACAACAATAAGCTGTTCGAATCGACGAGCAATCCGGCTTTAAGCAACGGAAGCTATCAAATCCTGATGCGTTACGTGAATCCGTTAGAGGAGATCAACGCAGATGCCAAGAAGTTCCGCTTCGCTAACGAGGAGCAGAATAGTGACGGATGGCTGGAGCTAGGCAGCGTAGACGTAACGGATAGTACGGCCGAGGCTCCGGTCAGAGTGACGGGCTTGACGGCGAATACGCCAAGCCAGCTTCAATTGTCTCCCGGTTCAAGCGCACAGATCAATGTCGCGGTTGTGCCGGCGGAAGCGGGCAACAAAAGAGTAGTATGGTCGTCTTCGAACGGTAAAGCTGCCTATGTATCCGCTGCTGGCCTGGTCAAGGCTGTCGGAATCGGCAGAACCGTCATTACGGCTAAATCTACCGACGGCAACCTGGAGAAGCAATTCGCGGTGACGGTTGCGTCCAATGATTCCAGCTCGAACCCGTCCTCCGGCGGAACAACCTCGCAGCCAGGGCCGGATTTAACGGATAAAGGAATCAAGCTGGGTCAAGATGCGGTAACCATTGTCCGGTCAACGGACGGCGTAACCGAAGCGGCCATTGACGCGAAGAAGCTCCAAGACGCCTTCCAAGCTCTTCGCGGCAAGCCATCCGGCGTAAAATTCAATTCCGTTATTATCGAGTTGAAAAACAACGGCGGAAGCGTGAAGGTGAATATTCCTTCGTCTGCCCTAGTGGATGCTGGGAAGAACCTATCGGATGCGTCCATCCTAATCCTGACGGATTTCGGAAGCTACAAGGTTCCCGTCCAAGCTTTAGGCTTGGCCGATATAGCGCAAAAGCTTGGCACGAACCTTGAGAATATGACCTTAAGCGTAGTTATCGATAAAGTTGCCGGCAGCACGGCGGATGTATTGGCTGAACAAGCAAGCAAGGAAGGGTTAACCTTGCTAGCCCCTGCCCTGGACTACAAAATCTATGCCCAAGCAAACGGACAATCGGTGGAGATAACCGGCTTCGGCAGCACTTACCTCGAGAGAACGGTTATTGTGCCTGGAGCCGTTAATCAAGCGAACGCGACTGCGCTTCTATTTAACCCGGATACAAGGACGTTTGCTTTTGTTCCTTCCGTCCTCCAAGTTAACGGGGGCAGCACGGAAGTTGTCATCAAACGCAACGGGAACAGCATTTACGCGGTGGTTTCGGATTCGGGCAGCAGAACGTTCGCTGATCTTCAGGGACACTGGGCCAAGCCGGAAATCGAATTGCTGGCCTCGAAACGAATCATAAACGGTACTGCGCCTGACCTCTTCTCGCCGGACAAACCGATTACCCGCGCGGAGTTTACGGCCTTGCTTGTTCGTTCCCTTGGGCTTAGCTCTCCGGCTGCGGGAGCCGATTTTAGCGACGTAGCACAAGGAGACTGGTTCGCGGATGCGGTTGCAGCGGCCGTTGATGCGGGGATTGTTAACGGTTATGCGGATGATTCCTTTAAACCGAATGAACGAATCACCCGCGAACAAATCGCGGTTATGACAGCCAGAGCTCTGAGCTATGTGAACAAGCCGGTCCAAGCGAACGGCAAAGCTCTTGAAAACTATAAGGATCAAGCCTCCATTAGTCCTTGGGCAAAAGCTTCGATAGCCGAATTGCTCACTGCTCGAATCATAAAAGGGAAGTCTATGGCGACCATAGATCCGGCAGCAAATGCAACCCGCGCGGAAGCGGCCGTTATGATCAAACGGTTTTTGCAATTCGTTCAATTTATGAATTAAAAAGCAGAGGAATACGGGAGCACATGGCGTTAGCGCCCATGTGCTCCCGTTCTATGACGGCATATTCACGTTATTGGAATTAGTGTAGACTAGCATTGAGACTCGAGACTCTATGGTGAAGGGGAAGCCTTACAAAGATGAAGCGTGCTGTGATCGGTACCGTTGCGATACTTTTCTTATCTCTCTTATTCGCCTTGTTCAGCCATTATATAAACCTTGACTCCTCCCAATCGCCAGGACCCCTTCATTCCGATACAGCGGATAACGCGGGAAAAGACGTACCGGAATCCTTTGTCACGCTGAAGGTGATTATGCCCGGAGACCAGTCGTCTCGCATGGGCGATTTTGTCGAGAATGAACTGAACGACCGGCTCAAGAAAGATTTGAACATGAACTTGGAATTGACTTATATTCCATGGTCCAATTACCAGCAAAAATTGGAGCTGGCCCTATCCACCGGAGAAGATTACGACTTGTTTTGGTATGGCGCGCCGTTCGTCTCCGTTTATTACAGCAAAGGCTATATTCAGCCGTTAGACGAGCTTCTTGGCCAATACGGGCAGGATCTTGTTAAACATATACCCGAAGATAATTTCAAGCAGAACCGGATCGACGGGAAGCTTTGGGCGATACCCTCTCAGGCCTTTACATCCGCCGGGAAATTCTCCTCCGTCATGGTCCGTCAGGACTTGCTGGAGAAGGCCGGCATGACGGACATTGAGACGATAGCGGATCTGGAACAATTCTATCAACGCATGCACGCGATAGATCCGAGCTATTACGGCTATTTGGAAACCGACCGCGGGCATGAATTGTTTTGGCGTGAGTTGACGGATCGGAACTATTCTTCCTTGGACGAGAGAATGCTGTTTATGGTGGACGAGGATTCGGGAGAGCTGCTCAGCTACGTGCAGTCCGATCTGTACAAGAAAGTAGCTCATTTACGAGAGTCCTGGGTGAACAAGGGGATTATCGACATGAACCTCGTGGGGAATCCGGCTGCGAAGATCGATCAGGAGAATGCGGGCAAGCTTCTTTTCCGCGTGGGTGCTGTTTCCCGGGCGATGGAAAATCTGCAAACGGCGCGTAATGCCGATCCGGAAGCGAGGCTCCGCGAGTACTATCTGGCGAAAGAGAAGCCCAAGTATATTACGACGCCAAGCAATGAAGCGTTTATGATTACTTCCGCGTCGAAAAATCCGGAACGCGCGATGATGTTTATGAATTGGATTTTGCAAAGCAAAGAAAATTACAACTTTATTATTTACGGGGTTGAAGGCAAGGATTACGTGCTGGATAACGGTAAAATCAAGCAATTGACTAATGATCAGCTGATGTACGAATGGATGTGGCGGAACAAGGATTATTTTATCGCTCCGGCTAACGTAGAGGATGACGTGATCGAGGATATGCTTGCGAACGACGAGAATTCGCGCATCTCCAAGCTATCCGGATTCCACTTCAACGAAGCTCCCGTTAAGAACGAGATCGCGCAAGTGATGGCGGTCTATAAAGAAAAATTCGAGCCTATCAACTTCGGGATAGCCAGTTACGATCAATATTATGACGACGCCCTCGCAGCTCTCAAGAAAGCGGGCTTTGATATTGTTTTTGCCGAATTGAAAAAGCAGTTCTCCGAATTCCAACGCCAGCATTAAATGCCATGAGCAAGAAGCTGAGAGGACGATCAGTCATGAGCAGATTCAACATATTTACCAAATTGATCGCTACGCTGTTGATTTTACTTATCCCGATCCTGCTCCTGTTTGCGGTGTCGAACCGAACAAGCACGGATGTGTTGACCGATGAAATTATAAAGGTGAAGCGGTATCAGATCGAAACGTTCGCCAATCAGCTCGACCAATTGTTCTTCCGGCTGGATACGTACAAGAAAATGCTGTATGAAAGCACGGACGTGCGAAATTTAGCGTATCCCGATTTACTGGACGATGTGCTGGGCAAATACAGAGTCAATCGAACCGTATCGGAAGAAATTAACCGGCTTGCCGGTTACGGCGATTGGAAAGCCGTCATCGCGGTTCTCTATCCCAAGACCGGTATCGCCATCAAAAGCAACTCAAGCTTGAATGCGCTTCCGAAGGAGTTTCCCCTGCAGGATACCTTTTGGCAGTACTATTCCGATCCTAACGAGGATTATTTCATGGAAATCTTGTCTTATCCCGAGAACTCGGCGGAGACGGGCGAGGCGCGTATGCGGGTTGTGCTTAAATTCGGCGTATCCGCGCTTCGAAGCGCCTTGTCGGAATTCAAAGCGAATGGCTCGGGCGATCCGTTCCTGTACCATCCCGGAGCGGACCCTATCTATAATTATTCGGTTAACGTAAAACAAATTGACGAATTTCTTCCCCGGCTCAAGGAGATCGATCCCTCAACGGAAAGCGGGTACATGCTTCTTCGATCCGACAAAACGAAGTATCAGGTTCATTATCAGAAGCTGGAATCGCTTGGCTGGTATCTCGTCGACTATGTACCTATCAGCCATATCATGGCGCCGATCAGCCGGAACCAGACCATGTTTTACCTCATAAGCGGCATGCTTCTGTTCATGGGGGCTTATCTAGCTTTCGTGATGTACCGCAACATTCAAATTCCGTTTCGGAAGATGATCCGGAACATGAATCTGATCGAGAAAGGGATTTATTCCGTAAGGATGACGGATAAGCCCAAGGGGGAATACCGGTTTCTGTACGACAGATTTAACTCCATGGCCTCCAAAATTGAGGAGCTGATCGTGGATGTGTACAAGGAACAGCTCAGGTCCAAGGATGCAACGCTGAAGCAGCTGCAGTCGCAGATCAATCCGCATTTTTTGTATAACACGCTTGCTTATATCAAAAGCATGATAGAGCTCAAGGAAAATAAAGCCGCTATCTCGATGACCATGAACCTAAGCAAGTATTACCGGTATACAACCAAGACGGGAAGCAAAATGGTGAAGCTGCAGGAGGAGCTGGACTTGATCCATTTCTATCTGGAAATTCATTGCATGCTGAGGGATGACTTCGAATTTCAGATCGAAGTTGAGCCGCAGCTCGCGGAGCTCGAAGTTCCGCGGTTAATCGTACAGCCGCTCGTAGAGAATGTCATCCTGCATTCGTTCAATAATCAGTCCGAATTCGGCATGATCCGCATTAGATGCTGGAGCGAAGAAGGAATGAACCATGTAGCGGTGGAGGACAATGGCACCGGGGGCGATTACGAAATGATTGAATCGATGCGTAAGAAGATTCATTCGAGCAGCGAGGAAATCGAATCCGGTCTGAAAAACGTTCACCAACGCCTGCGGTTAATGTACGGCAGCGATTCGGGCGTACATCTCAGCAAATCGGAGTTAGGCGGACTTTGCGTGCAACTAAGCTGGAGCGGCAAGGAAGGTGTGTAGGCATGTACGAAATTTTGATTGTGGACGATCATACGCATTTGGTGGACAGCTTGGCCATTGGACTTCCGTGGGAGCAAATGGGGATTTCCAATGTCTACAAAGCCTATTCAGGCGAAGAAGCTCTAGAGCTGCTGAATTACCGCTCCGTCGATATCGTGGTAACGGATATTCATATGAACGGGATGACCGGACTTGAATTGATTGCCCGAATCAATGAAAAATGGAAAAATACGAAGGCGGTTATTATAACCGGTTATGATGAATTTCAATATGCGAGGGAAGCGATTCAGCAGCAGGTATGCGACTATCTATTAAAACCGGTATCGAATGAGGAATTGGAGCAGACGCTGCGCACCATTATCTATCGGATTACGGAAGAAGGAAACGAGCTGCTCGATCAGCAGAAATTCGCTTACCGGTTCCGCGAAAGCCTGCCCAAATTGAGAGAAATGTTCCTGTTCGAATTGTTAGCCGGCAAAAGCTACCCGTTATCGGCTTTGCAGGATAAGCTTCAATTGTACGGACTTCCTTTTTCCGCCGAGAAGGAAGCTATTCTCTTGTGCATGAGAGTAGAGGAAGACTATTCGAATACGGATCTCTATAGTCTTTCGTTGATCGAATATGCCATGTTTAATATTGTGGAAGAGGTTTTTGCGAACAAATATCATGTGGCGTATTGCAAGGATTCGCATGATTATTTGATTTTCCTGGTCCAACCCAACGGGAGCGGACAATCAGGCAGAGACCACTCTGCGATAATAGAAGACCTAGCGAGGCTCTCCCAGC
Organism: Paenibacillus sp. ATY16; assembly: GCF_003399985.2. Classification (NCBI taxonomy): domain Bacteria; kingdom Bacillati; phylum Bacillota; class Bacilli; order Caryophanales; family Paenibacillaceae; genus Paenibacillus; species Paenibacillus sp. ATY16. The sequence goes on from NZ_NMOK02000024.1 coordinate 124,203, forward strand.
ATCAGATCAAGCTTTATTTGAAGTCGAAGGTTTCCGTTGTGCTTAGCAGCTGGGGCGGGTTCCCGAACGATATTTTGCCCATGTACCATTCCGCATTATCGATCTACACCGATTATATTGGCTACCAGACCGAAAGCTTTTTTGACGCGGCGCAAAAGAAAGAAGTTTTCGAAATCCAGCCGCTTGCGGAGCTTTATCGTTCCCAAACGTTTATGGAATTGATCGATTTGGAGCAATGGAACGGATTCGAGAGCAAGCTGAACCGGATATTCGAAGAGCTTGAAGGCGCCGGCGGCGGAGCGCGCGAATACGGGCTGCAAATCTACGTTACCTTGCTGCAAACTTATTCTTATTATTTGCACAAGAAGGGCAAACGAATTTACGAAGTGTTCGGAAGAGAAATCGATAAGATGCTGAAGATTGATGCCGGCTGGAGCGTGGAGCCGTTAAAGGAATGGGCTTTCGACAGCTATGTTCAAATCAAAGCTTATAGCGGTAGCCGTTCGGACAACATACGGTCTGACCTGATGGAACGAATCCGCCGGTTCATTCAAGAAAATATAAAGGATATAACTCTGCAAACGGTGGCCGATCATGTCAATCTGCATCCCGTCTATGTATCCAACCTGTTTAAACAGGAGACAAAGGAAAATTTCTCGAACTACGTGCTTCGGCTGCGAATGGAGAAAGCGGTGCAATTGTTGAAGCACAAGGACTTAAAGATAAGCCAAATCGCGCATGAGGTCGGATACCAGAAGCCGCAGTATTTCATTAAGCTGTTTAAGACCCAATACGGAATGACGCCGCAGGAGTTTAAGAACGGTCTATGATGGGAGATGAATTGATGCAATTAAGAGAGTTTTGCAATGGAATTCAATTAGGTGAGGAAGCTAGCCGAATCATTATGGATTTTCGCATGGAAGAAGAGGAGTATGCGAGGCTGAAACAGCATTTTCAAACGGATCGTCATTCGTTTTTTCGTCAGGTTACGGGAACGGCGGGATACAGGCAAATGCTGCTTTATCTGTTCGCGAGATTTGCCGTGGATGCGTATGAAGAATACCGGATTCGGGAAATCGAAGACAACATTTATTTCGATACCTTCTCGGATATTCGGATTTGGAGCGAAGTCTGCTATCGGGATTACGGCGAGTATGGCCTAGAAGAGTACAACTGGCTTCAGGAGCATGTCAGGCTTCAGTTATTTCGACTCGGGCGACTGCAGTTTCAACCGATAGCTTATAACGGAGAGAACTTGAAGGTAGGTCAACGCTTGGTGGAAAAGCATCAGCTGGTGCTGAATGTTCACATTCCGGAAGGGGAACCGCTAACTCCGATTGAGGTGTCCCATTCTTTCCGTTTAGCCCGGAAATTTTTCCGGGGAATTCCTATGGTTTATATTTGCTCATCATGGCTGCTCTACCCCGGTCTTGAGCAGGTGCTGATGGCTGAATCAAACATTTTGAAGTTTCAACGGCTATTCTATATTTATGAATTGAACGAAGCATCAAGGGAAGCCGAGCAAAGAATCTTCCGTCGGTTAGAGGCAAATCCCAATGATTACGCGGAAGAGACAAGCTTGCAGCGAGCAGCCAAATCACTATTAAATAATGGCGGGAGACTTGGGAGCGGATGCGGTATTTACATACCCGGGGAACGCGATTAATAGATAGGATCGTTTCCTCGGTTTAATCATGCTATTATTTAATAGATATTTCCATTATGGAGTCAGCAACACTTGGGAGGAGATCGGATAATGAAATTTGGGATCAGCACCTATAGCTACTATCAAGCGCTTCAATCAGGGGAAATGGACGTTATTGACGTCATTGCCACGATTGCCGAAATTGGCGGCGAGCATGTTGAAATTGTGCCGCTTGGCTTCAATTTGACGGAGAATCCGGAATTAGTTGATGACATCCGCCGTAAAGCGGACGAGGTGGGCATTGCTATCTCCAATTATTTGATAGGAGCCAATTTCGCCGGTAAAAGCGAAGCGGAATACGAGCAAGAGATTGAGCGCGTTATGCGGGAAGTGGATATTGCGGCGAAGCTTGGCGTTGGTCTGATGCGCCACGACGTGGCATCGTCGCCGGATACGTCGATCCGAAATTTCAACAACGAGCTTCCCAAGCTGGCAGAGGCTTGCCGCCGGATCGCCGATTACGCGGCTGCGAAGGGAATTACGACAACGGTTGAAAACCACGGTTATTTCCTTCAAGCCAGCGATCGTGTCCAGGCTCTCCTGCATGCAACGGACCGGGACAATTTCAAAACAACGCTGGACGTCGGCAACTTCGTCTGCGTAGACGAAAATCCGGCTGTTGGCGTCTCCAATAATATCGAGTATGCGGCTATGGTACATATTAAAGATTTCTATGTGCGTCATCCCGAAAGCGACCTTGGAGACGGCTGGTTCCGCTCCGCACGCGGCAATTATTTGCGTGGAGCCATTGTAGGCCAAGGCGATATCGACATGCGCCGGGTGCTTGGCATTGTGAAGCAATCCGGGTATGACGGCTATATTTCCGTTGAGTTCGAAGGCTTGGAGCCATGCCGTTTCGGCGTTCAGCAGGGACTCAATCAATTGAAGAAGATCTGGCAATCTCTTTAATAAGGCCTAACAGAGGAGCGATACTAACGCTCCTCTTTTTGTTCGCAATATAGCAGTAAATTTGTTTCCCGCTATTCCGATTTAATATAAGGAGTGTATAATCACTACTAGAAAAAGACGGGAATGTAGGTGGATGCCATGCTGTCGCTAAGAGATCACTTCCAACATGAACTGTTCGTGAATCAAAATAGCGAGCTGACGCAATTTTTATTAAACCGGATTTTGAACATGAGATCGGAATTCGTCTGCATTACGACCTTCCATGACGGCGAATTCATTTACGCCAACGATTCCGTTGTTCGAAGGCTGGGCTATAGTGACGAAGAACTGCTTAAGCTTAATGTTTTTGATCTGGGGATCTGGACGAACGCGGTGGAGCGGGACAATGTCATGTCGGCTTTGGAGGAGAGCGGATTGATCCAGGATTTAGAGATCGAGGTCAGAGACCGGCAGAATAATATCGTGACCTGCGTCCTGAATTTGGAGCTGATCAACATCTTGGCGAAGCCGTGTATTCTGATCGCGGGCAGAGATATCTCGATCGTGAAAGCCATCGAGAAAAATAAATACGATGAAATGAAAGAAGAGCTTCTGCAGACGGTTCGTTCCGTGAACGGCTTTGTGATTCAAATGAAGAAGAGGGAAGACGGCGAGCTTTATTACGTCCTGGCCGAAGGGAGAATCGCGGAGGAGCTTGGTTATACGACGGCTAACAGCTACGGGAAAACGGTCAGGGAAATATTCCCTTTCCTCTACAAGACGGAGGGGCAATATTATGACCGGATTCTTCAAGGGGAAACGATCAGCTTCGAAACCGAGCTGCACGGAAGAAGCTTATACAAGACCTTAATCCCTTATTACAACCAGGGCCGCGTTACGGGAATTATTGCAACGGCCGTCGATATTTCCGAACGGAAAAACATTGAAAAGATGCTGCGCTTGTCGGAGATGAATGCGGCGCTTGGCGAATTGGCTGTTGGCGTGGCGCATGAGATTAGAAATCCGCTGACGGGCATACGGGGATTTGTTCAGCTGTTAGGCGAAACATTGAAAAGGTATGGCATTGAGAAAGAGCAGCGCTATGTCGACCTCATCCAGACGGAGCTTTCCCGCATTAACGACCTGGTCAGCGAAATGTTATGGCTCCGCAAGCCCAAAGAGAGCAGCATGGAAACGATCGACATGTTGAAGCTGGTAAACGATATTCTTCCCCTCATCCAAGTGGATACGAATATGAACAATATCCAGATGGACACTGACGGGGTTGTGGCCGGCAGGTCGATTATAGCCAATGTCGCTCTCTTGAAGCAGGTCATTTTGAATCTATGCAAGAACAGCATTGAAGCGATGGAATCCGGAGGCAGGCTGGTCCTTGGGCTGCGGGAAGCAGATCATACCGTCACTTTGTTCGTTCAGGATTCGGGGCCGGGAATTCCGCCTGACGTGATGGATAAGCTGTTTACGCCGTTTTTCACGACCAAACAGTCAGGCAATGGCTTAGGGCTGTTTATTTCCAAGCAAATTATTGTTGAAATGGGCGGGGAGCTGACGATAGAGACGAGTTCAAAAGGGACCGTCGTGTCCGTTACTTTTCCCGTGGAGATGGATAATGATCAGGATGAAGAAAAGAGTATTTGATCGCGAAAAGATCAAATACTCTTTTTTGCCGGTATTCCTTTTTACTCGTTATGCGTGTCGACGATTTCTTCCATTACGGAGGAAGGCTCCTGACTGGCTGCAAGCACCTCTTGGTCGGTCTCGCTGGTGCCTTGCATTTGTTCGGCAGCTTGCGCTTGACGGTTTAATTGCTTCTCTACTTGTCCGATTCCGTGGGCGCCTTGATGGCCGCGGCTTGATGTCATAGGTTTCTCCACCTTTCTTCTATGTCGTGCAACCGGTATATTAATCGGCCTGAATAGTATATCCAGCTAAACCAGAATAATGATCGGAAGTATCATGGGTCTACGTTTTGTTTTGGCGTACAGGAATTTTCCGACCGACTCTTTCAAGCTTTGCTTGTAGAGATTCCAAGGCTTATGGAGCTTGTTCTCCTTCTCCAGCAGCTGTTCCATTTCCTGGAGCGTGATCCGGTGTACTTCCTCCATTAATCCTTCCGATTCCTTCACGAATACGAAACCGCGGGAAATAATGTCCGGTCCGGACACAATCTTGTTGTCGTTCTTCCCAATCGTAACCACAATAATGAGAATGCCGTCGGCAGACAGCACCTTGCGGTCGCGCAGCACCACGTTGCCTACATCGCCGATCCCTAGCCCGTCGACGTAGGTATCTCCATTCGTAACGCTTCTTTCGTGAAAAGCCTCCGAGCCTGCAAAGTCCACGACATCGCCGTTATTCAGGATAAAGATATTGTTTGCTTTTACCCCAACGGATTCGGCTAATTCGCGATGCAAGTGCAGCATCCGGTATTCGCCGTGTATGGGAATAAAATATTGCGGCTTCATAAGCGTAAGCATCAGCTTCAGCTCCTCCTGGCTGGCATGTCCGGATACATGCATGCCGGTGCTTGATCCGGAGCCGTAAATGACCTTGGCTTTCCTCTCGAACAGGTTATCCACGATTCGGGCGACATTCCGCTCGTTCCCCGGAATAGGGGAGGAGGCGAAAATAACGGTATCGCCGGGATGAACGGCTAGCTGCCGATGATTGCCGCTGGCAATCCGCCCCAATGCGGCCATAGGCTCGCCTTGACTGCCCGTGCACATCACCGTGATTTCATTTCGTTTGTATTTATTGACTTCGGCAATGTCCACCAGCATATTGGGAGGCATATTGAGGTAGCCCAACGTAGAGGCGATATCCACCACATTAACCATGCTTCTGCCGGCCAGGGCGATTTTTCGGTCGGTTTTGACCGAGGCGTCAATAATTTGCTGAAGCCGATGGACATTGGATGCGAATGTTGTGATAAAAATCATGCCGTCCGCATTATAGAAAGCTTCCTGAATATTCGCCCCAACCAGACGTTCGGATGGGGTAAAGCCCGGACGTTCCGCATTGGTGCTTTCGGATAACAGCGCTAATACGCCGTTTTTCCCGATCTCCGCCATCTTGTGAATATCGGCGTATTGGTTATTGACCGGGGTAAGATCGAATTTGAAATCCCCGGTATGGACAACCGTTCCTTGGGGAGTGTGGAATACGATGCCTAGGCAATCCGGAATACTGTGGTTAGTGCTGAAAAAGCTGACGGGAACCGTTCCCAAGGTAATCTCCGACTGCGGTTCAATCTGATGAAGGGTTGTTGAACCCAGCAGACCATGTTCTTTCAGCTTCCCTTTGATTAGACCAAGCGTAAGCCTTGTTGCATAAATAGGCATGTTTAATTGTTTAATAATATAGGGGATTCCGCCAATATGATCTTCATGGCCATGCGTGACGACAAGGCCGCGGACTTTGTTCTCGTTTTCGATGAGATACGTAATATCCGGAATAATCACATCAATGCCAAGCAAGCTTTCATCCGGAAATTTAGATCCGCAGTCTACTACGATCAGATCTTCGCCGCATTCGATGACGTACATGTTTTTTCCGATTTCATTAACCCCGCCAAGAGGAATAACCGATAATTTGTGATTCTGATTTGCAGACATGCGTGCCTCCGCCTATCCATATTTGTTATTTTCTTCATTTGGTTGGTTTACCCGTTCCCAAAGGTCATTATTCCAGAAGAGATTGATTAAAAGCTGAAGTTTAGTTATGATAAATAACAGAACGTATGTTCTTGTGTGTTTTTTGAAGAAAGGGGATTGCCATGGCTGTCGAGATTAGAGATATCGTCTCCAAGAGTATTCTAAGCGAAGCAAAGGGTTACTTGGATATCGGCTTTACCCATTCCCTTAATCCATATAGCGGGTGTTCGTTTGCCTGCAAATATTGCTATGTGAGAGAAATGCCGATCCAGAAGTTCAAACAGATCCCATGGGGAGAATGGGTGGACATTAAGACCAATGCCGCGGACATTTACCGGAACGAAGTGAATAAGCTGCGCCGGAAAAATAAGCCGATTAATATTTTTATGTCCTCGGCAACGGATCCCTATCAGCCGGTCGAACGGGAAGCGGGGATTACAAGGCGGATTTTGCAGGAAATGCTGGAGGCTCCTCCCGATCTGATTCAGATTCAGACGCGCAGCCCGCTTATTAGGAAGGACCTCGATCTTATCGTGTCACTCAAGGACAAATGCGAGATTCTAGTATCGATGACGGTAGAGACGGACCGCGAGGATATGAAGCGGTTATTTGCTCCCTACGCGCCGGGTATCAAGCTGCGGCTGAAGGCTCTGAAAGAGGTGCATGACGCCGGGATAATGACGCAAGCCGCGATCTCTCCGGTGCTGCCGTTTACGCCGGATTTCCCAAAGGCACTGGAAGGAATAGCGGACCGGATCTGGATCGATACGCTAACAATCGGAGATGGTTCCATGGGGAAGAGGTCCAAGCGTTTAGGCATGCCTCAGCTGTTTGACGACCATGACCTGACGGATTGGTACCGGAGCGATATTCATTCCAGAGTAGAGTCGTACTTTCGGTCGTTCTATCCAGGCGAGATGATCCATGTGTCGAAGAGCGAAGCATTTCCGCTTAATTAAGCATGAATTTCAGTAGCCCTTTTTCGGTTTTTTGGTATGATGAATGTGGTAGATTCTTCAATATCTTATAGTTCGGCAGAGGGGGCCATATGAATGTTGTTAGGGCAAAATTCGAAGCTGGTCATGATCGGAGACTCGATTACGGATTGCGAACGGGCTAGACCTAGGGGAGAAGGACTGTTTGGCGCCATCGGGAAAGGGTATGTGTCGTTGGTGGATGCGCTGTTGACCGCAGCTTATCCGGAGCTGGGTATCCGCGTGGTGAACATGGGAACAAGCGGCAATAACGTTCGGGATTTAACGGACCGCTGGGAAACGGATGTGCTGGATCTGAAACCGGACTGGCTGTCTATTATGATCGGCACAAACGATATTTGGAGGCAATATGATTTGCCCGCTCAGACCGAGCAGCATGTCTACATAGACGAATATGAAGAGAAGCTGGAGGCATTGGTGGAGCGTACGAGACCAACACTGCAAGGGCTTGTGTTAATGACTCCATTCTATCTTGAGCCGAACGAAGCGGACCCGATGCGCAGAACGATGGATCAATACGGTCGGGTTGTCCAAAAGCTGGCATCCAAGTACGATGCCCGTTTCGTGGATACGCAGGCGGCGTTTAACAAGGTGCTTGGTCATATTTATCCGGCAACTCTCGCCTGGGACCGGGTTCATCCCAATATGTCGGGCCATGCGGTGCTTGCCCGGGCCTTTCTGCAAGCGATTGAATACGATTACAACCGCGGGTTGTAAGGCGGCATGATGTAACCTTTTGCTTACGCTCCCCGTCTGTTTTGGAAAGGGTGAATGGGGGGAGAACGTTATGAGAGCGGGTATTGTACTTCTGTTCATCCTTCTGCTTACCGCATGCGGGGGCAAGGCGCAGGAGAAGGAAATCGACGCTGACGTAGAAGAGAGGATGAATCATCCAAAGCTTGTGCACAAGGACGACATGTTCGAGTTTAAGCTGAATATCGAGAAAACGTCCTTTGCTGCTAATGAACCCGTTCCGTATTCCGCTAGTCTGACGTACGTTGGATTCGACGATTCATTTACCGTCTGGGGCGGGCACACAATCGTTGGATTCCGCATCACGGACGGATTGGAGTTTGATATGCAGGGTGCCAATACGACGGAGCTGACGTCAACGAAGCTGATAAAGGGGAAGTCGGTTGACTATCCTTTCGTGAAGAGCGGCGGCTATAGCAGCGATGACCCAAAGGCGGGTTTCTGGCGGGAGTTTTACTCCGAGAAGGAACTCATTTTACCTCCGGGAAACTATTTGATAGAGGCCGTGTGTCTATTTTCGTTGGACGAATCGGTCGTTCACAGTCATTACAACACAAGCGTCTATACGATGATTACGGTGAAATAAAAGAAAGGACCACTGCTGGCAGCGGTCCTTTCTTGATTTTCTTCTAATGAGCCCGGCTTGGTTTAGCCTTCTTTAACTCTTTATGGCCATTCGGATTCGACGATTTGTTAAGCTCCGCAATCAGCTTGTCGCCTTCAACGTCCAGGTTTGGAAGAATGCGGTCCAGCCATTTCGGCATACCCCATGCTTTGTCGCCAAACACCGCCATAATGGCCGGAACAAGCGCCATGCGGACGAAGAATGCGTCAATAAGAATACCGATGGTGAGAGCAAAGCCGATTTGCTTCAGCATAATATCTTCGGTCAGAATGAACCCGGCGAAGACGGATACCATGATAACGGCTGCCGCCACAACGACGCGGCTTGCTTGCTTATAGCCATCAACCACGCTAGTTGTTCCTTTATGTCCGTGGACATAAGCTTCCCGCATGGAGCTGACAAGGAAGACTTGATAGTCCATCGCAAGGCCGTACAGGATGCCGGATACCATAATCGGCATAAAGCTGAGAAGCGGACCGCCGGTATCAAAGCCGAACAGATCATGCAGCCAGCCCCATTGGAACACTGCGGTTGTAATCCCGAAGGTAGCGAGGATACTAAGCAGGAAGCCGATAGTTGCTTTCACCGGAACGATAATGGACCGGAATACGAGCAGCAGAATGATCAGCGACAAGATCAGAATGATGCCGATATAGAGCGGGAATACCTCAGCCAGCTTTGCCGACATATCGATGTTAATCGCGGTGAAGCCGGTAACGCCAAGCGTCACTTTGTTAGATTGCGAGATGCTGGAGTCTTGATCGCGTAGTTCTTTTACGAGCTTTTTGGTCTCGTCGTCCGTAGGACCCGATTTCGGAATAACGCTGATAATCCCGATATCGCCGGTCTTGTTAATGCCCATTGGCGTAACAACCGCAACATCGTCATGCTGTTGGATATCCTGCACAAGCTTGCCGAGAAGTTCAGGCGTAACCTTGTCGGAGGAGCTTGCAGGCTCGGCAACGAGCAGTAGCGGCGAGTTAAAGCCTTTGCCAAAGCCGGCCGAGATCGCGTCAAAGCTTTGTCTAGCCGGCGTATCCAGATTTGCGGTATCGCCGGATGGCATGCCTAATTTCATGTTGGCTGCCGGAATGGATGCGGCTCCAAGAATAACAATCACGCCTACAATCACAAGCCAGCGGCGTCTTACAACTCCGCTTGCCCAGCGATGAGCCGTACCTTGACGGGCAATGCCTGCTTGTTCGTTGTTTTTCTTCCGCGCTTTCTCGGAGACGATCCGCTCGCCAACCAGACCAAGCAATGCCGGAAGCAAGGTCAAGGCTACAAGGACGTTAATGAAGACACTTGCCGCAGCAACAAGCGCCATAGCGGTCAGGAAGTCGATATTCATAACAACCATGCCGCATAACGCGATAATAACGGTTAACCCCGCGAAAAATACCGCGCTGCCAGCCGTACCAACCGCACGGCTTGCCGCTTCGCGGGCGCTAAGGCCCTGATCTAGGATCATGCGGCGCTGGCGGTTTACGATAAACAGGGAATAGTCGATGCCGACGGCCAGACCAACCATCATAGCAAGCGCCGGCGTGATGTCGGTCATCGGAATAAATTTGGAGAGAGAATAAGCGCCGCCTACGCTGATGCCTACGCCAAGAAGTGCGGTAATAAGCGGAAGACCAGCTGCAACAACAGAACCAAGCGTTATAAACAGAACAACCGCGGCAACAACGATACCAATTCCTTCTGTAGCTCCGATTGCCGGTTTGCCTACAAGCGTATCGCTTGGCAGGGCTTTGATGCCCAGGTTTGCTTGCTCAACAGCCGTAACATCATCCACGACAGTGTCGATTACCTCTTGCGGAAGGGACATTTGCTGCACGGTGAACTGGAATTGGAACAAAGCGACGTTGCCGTCAGCTGAAATCATAACGCCGGGTACCGGATTGCCTTCAACAATCAACGGACCGTATGGAGCAGCCGCAGCCGCTTGGGATTGATCCGTCTGCGCTGCGCTTTGCGGAGCGTTTTGCTGCTCGCTGCCGGCAGCCGCATTGCCGGATTGAGCCGCATCCATTGCCGTTGCGCCTGCCGCGGCAGCTGCTTCAGCCGGATTAATGACATATTCAATGCCGTACACATCGTTAATAGCTTTCGTAATAGCAGCTATACGATCGGGCGTATCCAGCCGTTCGCCCCGCGGGGCAGTGAAGACAACGCTTGCTTGCCCGCCGGAAGCTTCCGGCAGTTCTTTTGCCAGCTGATCCAATACCTTCTGCGCTTCCGTGCCTTTGATTTTCATCTCGGAGCTGGTATGAATGCCGTTAATGCCGATCAGGGCGCCAACAACGCCAAGAATGGCGATCCACGCAATGATAAAATGCCAAGGCTTGTTATAAGCGGTTTTGCCTATTTTGTACAGGAAAGTCGACATAACAGTGTGGTTCTCCTTTTATATAGGGAATAAAATCTAAAAACCGTTTTTCAAGTAACCAAACATGTCGTCTAAATATTGATCGAGCGGGATAGAGTCCGGCGACTCATCGCTTGATTGACCCGGGAACAGGATGTTGCCGCTGCCGTACAGCATCGGAAGCGCGGCGCCGTAAGAAGCGCCAACGAGCAGCTGAATGTAGCCTTTTGCATAGTTGTCTTCGAACAAATCGAGCAGCAATTGCTCGGCAAGGCCTTGATGGCTATGAAGAGCGCTGAGAATGTAAGGCTCCAGGGTAGGGTGCTGTTTGGACAGCTTTACGAGCTCGCGTGTTTTTTTGAACAGGCCAGCGGTAAGCTCCATCCGGACCAGATGCTCCATCACCTCAAGCGGAGTGGAGTTCTCCGTCAAGCTCTCGATGAGCTGCTGCACCTCATCCACGTTGTTGAAGGCGGAAGCCCCCATAACAACCGCTTCTTCCTTGCAGGAAAAATGATTCGCAAACGTTCTTCTCGAATATCCCGCGCGCTGCACAACATCCTCCACTACAAAACTGTCCATCCCGCGTTCCATCGCGAGATCAAATGCCGCCTCCGCAAGCGCATTAGCCGTTGCTTCTCTTTTGACATCACGCAAGCTTTGCTTGTTCATCGTAGACCGGCCGCGTGCCTTCACCTCACTTCGTTCGTTGCCCAATGGGCAACAATTGTATAAGTATATTATTGCCCATTGGGCAATCATGCACAACGGGCAGAGTTTGACGTTTTTGTGGCGGAAGCTGCTGCAGCAGGCAAAATCGCTTGTTTTGTTCCCGCTTGAAAGAAAGAAAGAGAACGGCCAGGGATCCTAATCCCTGGCCGTTCTCTTCAAATCGATGTTACTCCAAACCCAGCCCAATCGAGTCCAGCCATTCGATACATAAGCCGAACCAGTGGGCGCAATGCGGATTCGGCGTATTTACTTCTTCATTGCACAGGGACAGGCCATGCTCACCTTTATTGAAGATATGGCACTCGAACGGTACTTGATGCTTACGCAAAGCGCTTATAAAGAGCAGTGCATTCTCCACCGTAACCGCCGGATCGTCCTCCGTATGCCAGATGAAGGTTGGGGGAGTTTCGCCGGTTACGCGTTTCTCCAGCGAATAAAAGCCCGATATCTCATCGTCTTCAGGCGAGCCGCTGATGTTGTAGAACGATTCGCGGTGCGCGAATTCACCGGAAGTAATAACCGGGTAGCCAAGAATGAGAGCATTAGGCTTCAGAATATCTCCCGCATAGTTCAAGCGTTTCATAAGCGCGGGCTCATTCCACATCGTACCGGTGGAAGCAGCCAAATGTCCGCCTGCCGAAAAACCGCAAACCGCGATTTTATCCGCAACAATATGCCATTTATCAGCATGCTCTCTTAGTATCCGGATTGACTCCAAAGCTTCCGCCATCGGCTGCATATGACGCGCATCCTCCATGCAGGAGTAGCGCAATACCGCCGCATGGTAGCCAGCGTTGTAGAAGGCAATCGCTACGGGCTCGGCTTCCCGCTCGGAGCAGAAACGGTATGCTCCTCCGGGCGTGACCAGAACAATGGGGCGCGCTTTTTCCCTTAACTCCATAATGTCGTGCAGATAAAGCGTTAACGTAGCCCCGCTGCTAATCTCCAGTTTAATGTTTTCCAGTTTCATAGATTATCCTGTCCCCCTCAACCGAGTCATGAATCGATAACAACTCTCCCAAGTTTAGCTTAAAACCAGCCGGGCTTCTCGCTCGATTTTGTGTTGTTTCGGTTAGATTTGCGCAGGGCAGGCCTTTTTATTTGAACGTTCTATGTCCGTCCGGCCAACTGTGATATGCGTCACAGCCGGCCATGACCGGCAGATGGTAGGCTGAGGCATGAACATTTTTAAGGAAGCGGTACGGGAGGGATTGGAATGAGACTGGATCCGTTTAATACGGCAAGGCCTAGCTCCTTTGCAAGGCTGGCGATGAGATTGGAATTGGACCATGAACAAATAAAAGCGATGTGCAGCGCTATATGCCAGCAAAGCATTCATTATGCTACGGGGATGAGCAGTTACGTTACGATAGAGGGCTTAATCGGACTTCGGGAAGAAGCCGAGATGCTCCTGCGCGAGCTGAAGCGGCATTCCGTTTGGGAAGAGGAGGAGCTGTTCCCTATTCTGATGCATTATTCGCACAAGAAGATCGAGCCAACCATTATGCCTTCGTTATGGGTGCTGGAAAAAGACCATGAGCTTGCTGTCCAGTATATCGAATCGTTTGTCCAGGCAAGCAGCGCCTTGCTCCATGCTTTACGGCTGGAGCCGTTAAGCGGCGCGGATCTGCAGCATGAACTGAAGGAAGGCTGCGATTGCTTGACCCAGGGCTGCTTTATTCTGACCGCCCACTTCCAGATGGAAGAAGAGCTGCTGTTTCCGCTGGCCGAAACGATTTTGACCGACATGGATTATTTATTCTCCTGAAGTCTTTTTTCAAAGTGTGAGAAATGTCATAGTGAGCCGGTTTGAATTTCTTTACGATGAAGGCATGAGGAGACGAGATCTCCGGTATGAGGAGGAGAAGAAGATGGCTGTAAAAGAAAGCAAGCTTGAAGCCCAACACTCCGCACAAGACGAAATCAACAAATTGGTGGCGCGCGCCAAGTCGGCGCAGGAAGCTTACATGCGCATGAACCAGGAACAGGTGGACCGCGTCGTGCAGGCCATGGCGCTTGCGGGCCTCGACCGGCATATGCAGCTGGCGAAGCTGGCCGTGGAAGAAACCGGCAGAGGCGTGTACGAGGATAAAATTACGAAAAATATTTTTGCGACGGAATATATTTACCACAGCATCAAGCATGACCGCACGGTTGGCGTCATCGAAGAGAATGTCTATGAGAACTACAAAAAAGTAGCGGAGCCCGTTGGCATTATTGCCGGTGTAACGCCGGTAACCAACCCGACCTCCACTACGATGTTCAAGGCATTGATTGCGGCGAAGACGCGCAATCCGATTATATTCGCCTTCCACCCTTCCGCCCAGAAGAGCAGCGCGGCTGCGGCGCAGACGCTTCTTGAAGCGGCGGTTGCCGCCGGGGCACCCGAGTTTTGCGTGCAGTGGGTCGAGACGCCTTCGCTGGAAGCGACGCAGCTCTTGATGAATCATCCCGATGTTGCCCTTGTGCTTGCAACCGGCGGATCGGCGATGGTCAAAGCCGCGTACAGCACCGGCAAGCCGGCGCTTGGCGTAGGGCCGGGCAACGTTCCTTGCTTTATCGAGCAGTCGGCTGACCTGAAGCAGGCGGTGACGGACCTGATTCTCTCCAAGACGTTTGATAACGGCATGATCTGCGCTTCCGAGCAGGCCGTTATTATCGAAGCTCCCGTCTACGAGGAGGCTTGCAGGCTGATGAAGGACAACGGCTGCTACTTCCTGAATGAAGAGGAAACGGAAGCGGTATCGAAGCTCGTCATTCAGGGTGACCGCTGTGCGGTAAACGGAAAGATCGTGGGCCAGCCAGCCGTCCGGATTGCGGAGATGGCGGGGATCGAGGTGCCCGCGGATACGAAAATTCTCATTGCCCCGTTGTCCGGCGTCGGAACGGATTTCCCTCTGTCGGCCGAGAAGCTGAGCCCCGTGCTGGCCTGCTATAAAGCGGACACGGCGGAGCAGGGCATAACGCTGGCGGCAGAGGTGGTCGCGTTTGGAGGCCTCGGCCACTCATCCGTTATCCATTCGGGCAATGAAGAAGTGATCCGGGCGTTTGCGGACCGGCTCAAGACCGGCCGGGTTATTGTCAACTCGCCGTCGACCCACGGCGCAATCGGCGACCTTTACAATACGAACCTGCCTTCGCTGACGCTTGGCTGCGGCTCGTACGGCCATAACTCGACGACCTCGAACGTAACGGCCGTCAACTTAATTAATATCAAACGGGTGGCTTACCGGACGGTGAATATGCAGTGGTTCAAAATCCCGCCGAAAATTTACTTCGAGAAAGGCGCGACACAGTATCTGGAGAAAATGCCGGATATCTCGCGTGTTCTCATCGTCACCGATGCGATGATGGTGAAGCTGGGCTATGTCGAGAAGCTGGAATACTACTTGCGCAAACGGACCGTTCCCGTCGCCATGGAGATATTCTCGGATCTTGAACCGGATCCGTCGGTTGAAACGGTTGAGCGCGGCACCCGGCTGATGGAAAGCTTCAAGCCGGACTGCATTATCGCTCTTGGCGGCGGATCTCCTATGGACGCAGCCAAAGCGATGTGGCTCTTTTACGAGTACCCGGACACCAGCTTCCATTCGCTGAAGCAGAAGTTTCTCGATATCCGCAAGCGGGTGTACAAATATCCGCGCCTTGGCAATAAGGCCCAATTCGTTGCGATCCCAACAACCTCGGGAACGGGCTCGGAGGTGACTTCTTTTGCGGTCATTACGGACAAAAAAGAAGGGCAGACCAAATATCCGCTGGCCGACTACGAGCTGACGCCGGATGTCGCGATTATCGATCCGGAATTTGTATACAGCCTGCCGAAGACGGCGGTTGCCGATACGGGAATGGATGTGCTTACCCATGCGATCGAGGCTTACGTATCGGTCATGGCGAGCGACTATACGGACGGCCTTGCGCTGCATGCAATCCGCCTCGTATTCGAGAATTTGGAGAAGTCGTATCATACGGCAGACCCGCTCGCCCGCGAGAAAATGCACAATGCTTCGACCATTGCAGGCATGGCCTTCGCGAATGCGTTCCTCGGCATCAACCACAGCCTGGCGCATAAATGGGGAGGACAATACCATACGGCGCACGGCCGCACCAATGCGATCCTGATGCCGCATGTGATCCGCTATAATGCGCAAAAGCCTACGAAGTTCACTTCGTTTCCGAAATATAGCCATTTCATTGCCGATCAGCGCTATGCGGAAATCGCCCGCATGCTTGGCCTGTCTGCCCGGACGACGGAGGAAGGGGTAAGCAGCCTGATTGAAGCGGTGCGGATGCTGAACCGTTCGCTTGGCATCCCGGAAACCTTCCGGGAGCTGGGCTTTGATCAAGCGGATTTCGAAGAAAGAGTTGACTATCTGGCAGACCGCGCATTCGAGGATCAGTGCACCACCGCTAATCCGCGCATGCCGCTTGTCGCCGAGCTGGCGGACATTTACCGTAACGCTTTTTACGGCAGATTCTAAGATTCATACCTGCAATTGGGGCTGCCGATCTCCGGATCGGCAGCTCTTTCTTACTTCTTAATGTCAGTCGAACGAAAGGTGTGATTAAGGTGGTATCGGGCGTCATTTTAGCAGGGGACGTTTGCGGAACGGAGAGGGCTGACGAGCGTGCTTTTCTTGTCGTTGAGGGTCAGTCCTTGCTGCATCGCCAAATCAAGGAAATGAAAAGTCTATGCGCGGAGGTCACGATTGTTACGAATCATCCTCAACCGTTTCTTCGCCATGTCGACCGGGATATTCGAATCATTAGCGATTATTATGCGGGTCAAGGCATACTGAGCGGCATGCATGCGGGGCTAGCGCTTGCGAGATACCCGGATGTATGGATGCTAGGATGCCACATGCCTCACCCGTCGGCGGCGGCGGCCAGCCTCTTATTGCTTTGGAGGCGGGAAGGGTATGATGCGGTTATTCCTTTGATCGGCGGCCGTATCTATCCTTTGCACGGGATCTATGACCGCGCCTTATCCGAGCCGATTGGCGCTATGCTGGAGGAGGGTCATACGGACGTCGAGTATCTGCTGCAGCAAATCCATTGGCTGAAGCTGAAGGAACCGACGTTTCGGAGCAACCGGATCGACAGCAGGTTTGTCCGTACGGTTCCCGTTCGGGAGCCGTAAATATCTCTTTCTTTGTGAGGAAGATCACAGCCGCGCGCCAAGCAAAGAAGTAACATGGAGACATAGAAAACGGAGGTGCTTGAAGATGGCGATGAAGGAAAACGAAGTCAGAAGAGGGACGGCCGGCAAAGAAGCATGGCGGGGGTTCGCTGACGGTAAATGGCGGAAGCAGATTGATGTCAATTCGTTTATCGAGAAGAACCTTACGCCGTATGAAGGCGGCGAACAGTTCCTCGCATCCGCAACCGAAGACACGAATGCGCTTTGGCGGCAGGTCAGCGCTCTGCTCAAGGAAGAGCGGGAGCGCGGCGGCGTCCATGATATCGATGTTCATACCGTATCCACAATCACTTCGCATGCGCCGGGTTATATCGACAAGGACAAGGAAAGAATCGTTGGCCTGCAGACCGACGCGCCGCTGAAGCGGTCCGTGCAGCCTTTTGGCGGTATTCGAATGGCTGCCGATGCTTGCGAGGCTTACGGCTATGAACTTGATCCCGAGATGCTCCGTCTATTTACGGATATCCGCAAGACGCATAATCAAGGCGTTTTTGATGCTTATACGACCGATATGCGGGCCGCGAGAAAAGCAGGGATCATCACGGGCTTGCCCGACGCTTACGGCCGCGGCCGCATTATCGGGGATTACCGGCGCGTTGCCCTATACGGCGTCGATCGGCTGATTCAAGGGAAAAAAGAGGAGCTGCTGCAGCTGGAAGTAGACGCCATGACGGAGGAGGTTATCCGGCTTCGCGAGGAATTATCCGAGCAGCTTCGGAGTCTTGGCGAGCTGAAGGCAATGGCTGCCGCGTACGGCTTTGACCTCTCCGCTCCTGCGGCAAATGCGCAGGAAGCGGTGCAATGGCTCTATTTTGCCTATCTGGCCGCTATCAAAGAGCAGAACGGAGCGGCGATGAGCCTTGGACGCGTATCCAGCTTCCTCGATATTTATTTCGAGCGGGATTTGAGGGAAGGTACCTTAACGGAGCGGGAAGCGCAGGAGCTGGTTGACCATTTTGTCATGAAGCTCAGAATCGTGAAGTTTCTCCGGACACCCGACTACAATGAGCTGTTCAGCGGCGACCCGACCTGGGTGACGGAATCGGTTGGCGGCATGGGCTTAAACGGAGCGACGCGGGTTACGCGCAATTCCTTCCGTTTCCTGCATACTCTCTATACGCTTGGACCGGCGCCTGAGCCCAACCTGACCGTTCTATGGTCGGCAAAGCTGCCCGAGCCTTTCAAAAAATATTGCGCCAAGGTCTCGGCCGAGACCAGCTCGATTCAGTACGAGAATGATGACCTGATGCGCCCCTATTTCGGAGACGACTATGGCATTGCCTGCTGCGTATCCGCCATGCGGATCGGCAAGCAAATGCAGTTTTTCGGGGCAAGGGCGAATCTGGCGAAGGCGCTGCTGTACGCGATTAACGGCGGCATAGACGAGAAGCTTGGCGTGCAGGTTGGTCCGGCTATCGCGCCTATTACCTCCGAAGTGCTGGATTATGAGGAGGTTAAGCAAAAATTCGCCGTCGTACAGGATTGGCTTGCCAAGCTGTACATGAACACGCTGAACGTTATCCATTACATGCATGATAAATACTGCTACGAACGGCTTGAGATGGCGCTGCACGACCGGGATATTATCCGGACAATGGCCTGCGGCATCGCTGGCTTGTCCGTAGTGGCCGACAGCTTAAGCGCGATCCGGTACGCGAAGGTCCGTCCGGTTAGGAACGAGAAAGGAATTGCGGTCGACTTCGAGATCGAAGGCGAATATCCGCAATACGGCAATAACGACGACCGTGCCGACCAGCTTGCCGTCGAACTGGCCGAAGGCTTTATGAACCGGCTGCGCCAGCA
Organism: Paenibacillus sp. ATY16; assembly: GCF_003399985.2. Lineage (NCBI taxonomy): Bacteria > Bacillati > Bacillota > Bacilli > Caryophanales > Paenibacillaceae > Paenibacillus > Paenibacillus sp. ATY16. The sequence goes on from NZ_NMOK02000024.1 coordinate 142,946, forward strand.
TAAGGCCTACCGCGGGGCGATTCCTACCATGTCCGTCCTGACGATCACCTCCAACGTCGTCTACGGCAAAAAAACCGGCAGCACGCCGGACGGGCGCAAAGCCGGCCAGCCATTCGCGCCGGGCGCCAACCCGATGCACGGCCGGGACCGCAAGGGGGCGCTTGCTTCGCTCGCTTCGGTAGCGAAGATTCCTTACGAGCATAGCCTCGACGGCGTATCGAACACCTTCTCGATCATTCCGAAGGCGCTTGGCAAGGAAGAGGAGGCACGGTTCGGAAACCTGGCTGCCTTGCTTGACGGCTATACGGCAAGCGGCGGGCATCATCTGAACGTCAACGTCTTTAACCGCGAGCAGCTGCTTGACGCGATGGAGCATCCGGAAAATTACCCGCAGCTGACGATTCGGGTATCCGGTTATGCGGTCAACTTCATCAAGCTGACGAGAGAGCAGCAGCTCGATGTGATCAACCGGACGTTCCATGGCGAAATCTAAGGTGCGGAAGGAGCATGGGGCATGAAAGGACGCATTCATTCGATCGATACCTTTGGCACCGTTGACGGCCCCGGCATCCGGTTTGTCCTGTTCATGCAGGGCTGCGCGCTGCAGTGCCAGTTCTGCCATAATCCCGATACCTGGGATACGGCCGCAGGCCGGCAAGTGACAGTGGAGGAGGTTTTGCAGGAGATTGAGCCATATTTGCCTTACTACCGCGGCTCGGGTGGGGGAATTACGGTGACGGGAGGAGAGCCTACGCTGCAGGCTCCCTTCGTCGCGGCTTTGTTCAAAGCCTGCAAAGAGAGGTTTGGCCTGCATACGGCGCTGGACAGCTCAGGCTTCTGCGACCCGGCCCATGCAGCGGAACTGATGCAGCATACGGATCTTGTGCTGCTTGATCTGAAGCAGATGAACAGTGACAAGCATCAACGGCTGACTTCGCAGCCCAATGACCGGATCCTGCATTTTGCCGAGTGGCTGTCGTCCTTATCCAAGCCGGTATGGATCCGCCATGTACTCATTCCCGGCACAACCGATCATGCGGAGGATCTGCGCCGCTTGGGCAGGTTTGTTCGCCAATTAGGCAACGTGGAGAAGCTTGAGCTGCTGCCGTATCACCGGATGGGCGTTTACAAATGGCAGACCTTGGGACGCCCGTACCCTCTGGAGGGTGTTCCCGTTCCAACGGAGCAGGAGGTTGCCCGCGCTGCCTCCATCCTTCAGGCGGAATGCCCTCAGGGGCTTCTTCGCCATAAATAAGGAAATATTCCCCTGAAAATCAGGAGATTCCCCGATGTTGCCGCGTCTCGAATGACGTTATGATGAGGATAACGATGACTCGGAAGGGGATATCCGTAATGGGGACCAACAACGCTTCGATGGAAGGGCAACAGCCCGCTTTATCGCAGGACAGCTTCGAGAAGCTGGACAGCATTATGTACAAACGCAGCTATGACAAGGGAAGCTGCTTGTTCTGGGAAGGCGATGCTGCGGATAAGCTTTATTTTATTATAAAAGGCCGCGTTCGGGCCGCGAAGTCGACGGACAGCGGACGCGCGTTAACGTTGAATTTATATCAGAAGGGCGACCTGATCGGTCAAATGGACCCGTTCCCGGACTCCGTACACGGCTTCCGCGCCGAAGTGACGGAGGATGCGAGGATTGGCGTTATCCAGCGGAAGGACCTGGAGGTGCTGCTGTGGCAGCATGGCGACCTGGCCGTCGAGTTTATGAGATGGATGGGGCTTATGCACCGCCTGACGCAGACCAAATTCCGGGATCTCATGATGTTCGGCAAGACGGGGGCACTTTGCTCGCTGCTTATTCGTCTTAGCAATTCTTACGGCAGGCCGAAGGCGGAGCATATTTACATTACCCTCAAACTGAGCAATACCGAAATGGCCGATATGATCGGGGCGACGCGCGAAAGCGTTAACCGAATGCTGAGCGATCTCAAGAAGGAAGACGTTATCGCTTATGAGGACGGCCATTTTATCATCAAAAATTTGCGATACCTGCGGGATACATGCTGCTGCGAGAATTGCCCGAAGGAAATTTGCCGTATGTAACCCCGGCTGCGGTCAGCCGGGGCTTTTTCTGCCTTCTAGGGGAATTCCCTGACTCTAGTATAAGGGAACCCCCTTACATACAAGAAATTTTCCATCCCTTACAATAGGACAATGGGTAGGCGGTATCGAATACGAAAAACGAAGGGGATAGCACCTTGAGAGAGTTATCGCAGTCTGCCGGCGAAGAACATCTGTCGCCGGGCCTTCAGGAAATCCTTCACGGAAGCGGAAGCGACTTTATTGCGTTTGCCGGTTCTGCCGAGCATCACCGGAGCATGAAATGGAATGCGGCGATCGGCAGCCTGAACGGCAAAGTTGAACATATGAGAATTCAGCCGGGAATAGGAATAGGCGGAATGGTGCTGCGTCACGGAACGGCCTGGAGGGTGGATGAAAGGACTAATGCCGCCCTGCTCGGTGAATGTCCCGTCATGCTTGCGGAAAAGCTGCGGGCGGCACTAGGGCTGCCGGTTCCGGAGAGCCATCCCAATCACGCCAGCGGCATTATGCTGCTGGGCAGAAGGAAGGATCAGCCGTTTACCGAAGAAGAAGCGCAAAGAATATCATCATTGCTGCTTAAGAGAGGAGACCGCTAATGATAAAAATGATAATCGTCGATGATCATGCGATGGTCCGCTCCGGACTGAGGATGCTCCTGAACGGCACGGAGGATATGGAAGTTGTCGCGGAAGCCTCCGATGGAGATGAGGGCATCCGGACGGCGCTTCAACTGAAGCCCGATGTTGTCCTCATGGATTTAAGCATGCCGCAGGGAAAAGATGGCCTCACGGCATCCGCCGAGCTGAAGGAGCTGCTGCCGGATACCGCGATATTGATATTGACCATGCACGACGACGATGAATATTTGTTCCGTGCCATTCATGCCGGAGCGGCCGGATACGTTCTGAAGAATGCCCCGCATGAGGAACTTCTGACGGCGATTCGCACCATCGCGAGGGGCGACGCCTACCTTTACCCTACGGCAACGAAACGTTTGATGAAGGAGTACGTCGACCGGATGCAGCGGGGAGAAAGCGGAGATTTGTTTCATGCCCTGTCGGAGCGCGAGAAGGAAGTTCTCTCGCTAACGGCCAAAGGCTATGCAAACAAGGAAATTGCCGAGATGCTGGTCATCAGCGTCAAAACCGTCGAGACGCATAAGAGCAACGTCATGGAGAAGCTGGGGCTGAAATCCAGACCGGAGCTGATCAAATACGCCATGAAAAAGGGGCTGCTTAACTTTGATTAATCATCCACCCGGAAATAAGGTGCTCGCCGAGCATGTCGATTCTCTGCTGCTCCAGCTGGAGGAGCGGATCGAGGATTCGCAATTCCGAAGCGAGCTGCAGAGCTCGCTTAAGCAGCTTGCGGATGTGAAGCTGGCGCTTGATGCGTCTTCGATCGTAGCGGTAACCGACCGTAAGGGGAAAATCATCTACGTAAACGATAAGTTCTGCGAGATCTCCCAATATGACCGCTCCGAGCTGCTAGGGCAGGACCACCGGGTTATCAACTCGGGCACTCATCCGAAAGCTTTTATGAAGGAGCTATGGACAACGATATCCTCCGGACAAGTCTGGCATGGGGATATCAAGAACAAGGCAAAGGACGGCACTTACTATTGGGTAAATACGACAATCGTTCCTTTTGTAGGCGAGGACGGCAAGCCGTATCAATACCTGGCGATCCGCAACGAGGTAACCCGGCTCAAGAAGGTCGAGGAGGAGCTTCAGGAGACCTTGTCCAAAGTGATGACGATTCAGGAAGAGGAACGGCGCAAGTTTTCCCGGGAGCTGCATGACGGCATCGGGCAAAGCTTGTTTTCCCTGCTTATTCAGCTGGACCGCGTCATTTCCGCTCCTGCTCATGGCGAGGAGCAGCTGCCTTTCATCCGCAGTCAGGTGGCCGGCATTATCGAAGAGGTACGGAGCGTGGCCTGGCAGCTGCGGCCGTCGGTGCTGGATGATCTCGGCATAGTGCCGGCGCTGCGGACGCATCTCGAAAACTATACCTCCCATTACGGCATTAAGATATCGTTCCGGAACAATCTGAGCAAGCGTCTGAATGTCCAGGTGGAGACCGTCCTCTACAGGATTATTCAGGAGGCGCTGACCAATATTGCGAAGTATGCGGACGTATCCGATGCCGAGGTGGAAATCCGGGAGGACGAGAAGCAAGTAGTGGCCCGAATCGTGGACCGGGGTATCGGCTTTAATACAGCTTCGCATACGCAGGGCGTCGGTCGTTACAGCATGGCGGAGCGGGCTAAGCTGGCGGGGGGCAGTTTGTCCATTGAATCGTCTCCGGGCGAAGGGACAACCGTTACCCTAATTATTCCAAAATAATTTCAAAGGTGTGATTTTTATCACTTCTTCGGCTTACGTTAAGCGGTAAGATGAAATCAAGAAGGAGATGATAAACATGAACGAAAGAGCTTTTGTCATGATAAAGCCGGACGGCGTAAGGCGGGGGTTGATCGGCGAGATCGTCAACCGCTTCGAGAAAAAAGGGCTGAAGCCGGTATACGCGGAGCTGAAGGAGCTGTCCGAGGAAACGGCTCGCACGCATTACCGGCATTTGAAGGAGCAGCTGTTTTTCGAGGATTTGATTCAATATATAACATCCGGTCCCGTATTCGCGATGATCGTGGAGGGAAGGTCCGCGGTAGCAAACGCAAGAGCCTTGATCGGACCAACGAATCCCGTGAAGGCGCCTCCCGGTACAATCCGGGGCGATTACGGCTCCGATATCGACGAGAATGTCATTCACTGCTCCGATTCCTTCGATCACGCGGGTATGGAAATTCAGCTGTTCTTCGGAAAAACCGGAATGCTGCAAAAGCTGTAGCTTATATGAGGCAAAAACACTGGAGTCAACCGTTATACATGGGGCGGGAGCATTCGGTGCATACGCCTCCTTATAACTTTGTGATTTTATTCACAATTTCATTAAGGGAGAGATTATTATGTTGAAGTTTATGCGCGAGAACGTTTATGCCGCGGGGCTCGTTCTTCTGCTCCGTTTGTACGTAGGCTGGAAATGGCTGGACGCCGGTTTTCACAAGCTGAAAGACGGCTTTGATGCGGGAGGGTTCCTGAAAGGGGCGATTGCCAATCCCGTCATTGACCATGAGACAAATGCCAATGTCTATCCGAACTTTGTCCGGTTTATCGAGCATGTGGCGCTGCCTAATGTGAAGGCCATCAATATTCTTATTCCGCTTGGCGAGACGCTTGTTGGCCTTGGACTTATTCTAGGCGCTCTAACGGCAACTGCTGCATTTTTCGGAATGCTGATGAACTTCATGTTCCTGTTCGCGGGGACCGTAAGCACGAATCCTTGGCTGATTCTTCTAGGAGGCATTGTGATGATTGCAGGGCTTAACGGCGGTAAATTCGGAGCAGACTATTACCTGCTGCCGCTGCTGCGCAAATGGACCAATAAGCTGCGCAGAGGCGGACACGGCACCTTTCCTCCGGCGGACAAAGCGGCGTAAAGATCATGAAGGAGTGATAACATGGATGGCAACAATCGGGAAAGCGAAATTACGAAAAACATGATTAAATACTGCTATACCTGCGAGGATGCCCATAAATGCGATACGGAGGAGAAGTGCATCGCCTGCTGGGAAGCGAAAGGCATTATGGTAAAGAAACAGCGGAACGAGCAGACGACGGAAGAGCTGTTGAGGGAATATGCGCAGTAATAGGCAAGCGGCCGTGGGGATATACCCGCATGGCCGCTTCTTTGCGTTGTGCCGTTAGCTGCCAAAAGGTCAAAATTTTACACACTCGAAGCAAAAGTTATCGCTCCTAAGGCTCCCGCATTCGATTACGATAGTGGAAAATCGCAGGGCAAGGGGCGAACAGACATGTGGAAGACGGCAATTGAAGGGGCAATCGCCACGATTGCGAGCAATATCGATAGATTCGGAGATTCTTACCCTCATGTAGGGGAAGGCAGTCGTTATACGCGAATAGAGAATAACGATTGGACCAACGGATTTTGGAGCGGGCTGTTATGGCTTGGGTACGAATATTCAGGTGACAAGAGATTAAGAGAGGCGGCAAGAAAAACAACGGCAAGCTTCCGCCAGAGACTGAAGGACAATGTGGTGCTGGACCATCATGATATCGGCTTTCTGTATTCTTTATCCGCGAAGGCGGAATGGATCGTTGAAGGCAGCGAAACGGCGAAGGAGCTGGCTCTTGCGGCGGCTGACGTCATGATGAAGCGCTGGCGCAAGGCGGGAGGTTATTTTCAAGCTTGGGGGCCGGAAGGGGATCCGGTGGAAGGCGGAAGAATTATAATCGACTGCCTGCTTAACTTGCCTCTTCTGTATTGGGCCTCCGAGCAGACGGGCAATCCGGTCTATAAGGAAGCAGCCAAAGCCCAGGCGGAGAAAAGCAGGCGGTATCTGGTAAGAGGCGACGACAGCTCTTATCATACGTTTTTCTTCGACCAGCAGACGGGTGAACCGGTAGGCGGCGCGACCCATCAAGGCTTCGGCAACGGTTCGACCTGGACGCGCGGACAGGCGTGGGGCATCTATGGTTTTGCATTGTCCTATCGTTATACGCGCGATCCGTTGTTCCTGGAAACCTCGAAGCGGATGGCAGTCTATTTCCTTGAGCATCTGCCGGAGGACGGCGTGGCGTATTGGGACTTCCACTTGCCGGAGGAGCAGCCGAAATACCGGGACAGCTCTGCCTCCGCGATTGCGGCAGCCGGACTGGCAGAGTTATTGTCGCATTTGGATCAGAAGGATACTGCTTTTAAAGATTTGCGTGACGGGCTGCAGTATACAATGGAGGCGCTGGTTTCTAAATATTCGACTAATGGCGACGGGACTGAGGAAGGTCTGCTGAAGCATGGCTCTTATCATGTGCGGGGCGGGCTGGCACCGGATGATTATATGATCTGGGGCGATTATTTCTATCTGGAGGCTTTGCTTCGGCTTGAGAGAGGCATCGACGGTTATTGGTATGAAAGGAACCGGGATCGGGACTAACCAATCCTTGGGGATGTTCCCGGTATAACGATACTGCTACAATGAGGATATATCGTATGGGGAAAGAGGCGCGCGCAGCCATGACGAGATTAACCTACTACCGAAGAATTCAGTTGTCCTTTCTCTTGTTTATCATTTTTCCGATCCTCGCCGTTTCGGTTATTTCATATACGCTGTTAAAGCAGAACATGATAGAGAAGTTTCAGATCAGCAACAACAGCATGCTGAACGTTATTGTCGGGGAGATCGACCGGACGATAGACGACGTGACCTTTGCCTCGCATTATATCGTAAACGATTCCGAGCTGCGGGCATCCCTGAATCTGTTCGCGGATACAAGCAGGCTGAATACGTATACCGACTACACCCGTTTTATCCGGATAAAAGACAGCTTCTCCCTGATTACATCCAAGCCGCTGAACAACAGCATTCATATGTACCTGGTCAACCGGGCGAACTTTATTCTGTCGCCGGATTCGGAGAACCTGGCGGCGATTAACAGCAAGCTGGCACCGCTCCTTAAGAACGTAAATGCCTCGAAGCCTGTTGTCCTGCAATATCTCGGTCTTCTTCATGACAATGCGGATGACGACGGCACGTATTATCTCGCGAGAGTTATAGGCGACGGGGGCGGCAAGCCTTATACGGCTGTTTTGCTTGTCGGAATCGAAGGCTCCTATTTCGAAAAGCTGCTGGAGCGGGTTGAGTTCGGGCAGATTGCGTTGTTCGACGGGACGGGCAAACGGATTGCGGGCAGTCCGGATGTCCGGCTGCAGTCAAGCGATTCATCGGATTCGGTATACCGGAACCAGCTGACGCTGGACAAAACCGACTGGAAGCTCGCTTACGAGACGTCGGAGGATTCGCTTTTTGGCCAGATCTCGCGTGCCTTTTACATCGGAATCGGATTGGTGCTGGTGTTTACGCTTGTATTCTCGGTCATCTCGCTATTGTTCGCGAGGAAGCTGCATAATCCGATTCAGAAGCTGCAGCGGGTTGCCCGCCAGTTCGCTTTGGGGAACCGCGATATGCGGCTTGAAGTAAAGGGCAGGGACGATATTGCGGAGCTTGGGCATTCTTTTAACCAGATGCTTGACGAGATCGAAGTGCTCATTACGAACATCGAACAGGAACAGGAGCAAAAAAGGGTCATGGAGCTGGAGGCCCTGTTTATGCAGATTCGGCCGCATTTTCTGATCAATACGCTTAATTCGATTAAATGCAGTCTCATTCTCAGCAAGGACCAGGTGCATAGCGGCATTGTCGATTCTTTAATGAATCTGCTGCGCGCCTATCTGAAGGTAAATACGCCCTCCTCGCTTGAGGAAGAATGCAGGCTGCTTGGTTATTACGTGGATATTATGAAGGTCCGCAGCGAAATGCCGCTATCCATTGAAGCGTGCATCGAGCCGGAGCTGAAGAGCTTTGTTGTGCCGAAGCTGGTGCTTCAGCCTATCGTCGAGAATGCGATCGTACACGGATTGGACGAGAAAGACGAGCTTCATATCGTTGTTCATGCTTACCGGGAGCAAGGCCGTATTTATATAGCCATCGAAGACGATGGCGGCGGCATGGAGGAAGAGCAGCTTGTCTGGCTGAACAGGCAATTAAACGCTTCTTCGGACCTGGAGCTGGACCCGGATGCGGAGGATTATGCGCCGTATGAGCGGGTAGGACTGCGGAACGTCATCCAGCGACTGAAGCTGACGTACGGCTCGGCGGAGATGAAGCTGATCGCCAATGCCGCAGGCGGCATTACCGTTATTTTGTCTATTCCTATTCCTATTCCTATTCCAAGTCCAATTACGTCCGGGAAGGAGGTATCCCATGTATAAAGTCATGCTGATTGATGATGATGTCCCGATGCTGAAAGTGCTGCAGCAGATGATTGAGTGGGAGCAGCTTGATACGCATGTAGCCGCAAGCACGTTCTCCAGCGTGAAGGCGCTGCATCTGTTCAAGGAGACGATGCCGGATATCGTCATTACGGATATCGGACTTCCCAAGAAGAACGGAATCGAGCTGGCCGCGGAATTTACGGCAATAAAGCCGGGCGTCCGGATTATTTTTCTAACCTGCCACGAGGAATTTCATTATGCCCAGCAGGCGGTGAAGCTGGATGCGGACGATTATTTGATCAAGGATCAGTTGACGGCCGACCAGCTGGAGGAGAGTCTTGGCAAATCGATTGCCCGCCTGAAGGGACGGAAGGCGGAAGGCGGAACCGATTCCGATACGTATAGCATCGAGCTGCAGAAACGCGCGTTATTCCAGGTAATTATGGACGGAGCGGATCTGGAGAAGACGCGTGCTTATGCGTCGCGCGCGGGCATCGAGTGGCCTTATGTTTGCTTTATGATGGGGATGATTCATCTTCGTTATTCGGATTACGAGCTGCTCTACAACCGGAGCAATATTCCGCTTATCCGTTACGCCATCTACAACATTGCGCTGGAGATTGCCCAGTCTTATAAAGGGATCACGCCGTTTATCGATCCGGAGCATTTCATGGTGCTGTACAATTACCGTCAGAACCTGGCGGGGAATGATCAGGCGTATCTGCAATCGTATCTGAACGAGCTGCATCGTCAGGTGACGGCATACCTTAGGATTACGCTGCAGACCGTTCTTGTTACCGACAAGCTGGTTCTGCAGGCCGCCGGTTCCGTCTACCAGCAGATCAGAAGCGGCAAGCCGGAGTTTTACCGGATGGGTCAGATGGCCGCGGCTGCGTCCTCGCAGCTGCTTGGCCAGCTCTTTTACCCGCTTCCGCAGGACTTTAATGCGGCATTCCGCGGCGAGCTTGAACGCACCATTTTGGAGAAGAACACGGAGGAGATGCGCGAGGTTCTTCTCCGTTTCGGACAAGAGGCGGAAAGCCGCAGAATCGAGCCGGAGGAGTGGACCGAGGCGCTTGTACAGCTGCTTCGCGAAGCGGAAATCCTGTTCCCGCGGAGAAAGGCGGAGGAGGATGTCTACGCTTATATCGGCGCGGCAAGAACGATGGAGGATGCGCTTGAGCTGGCGGTCGGGCGGCTGGAGCGTCTAGCCCAGGAGCAGCTTGGGCATCCCGGAGGCGCAGCCAAATCGCGGGAGCCGCGGCTTCAGGTCATCCAAGCCTTTATCGACGAGCATCTGTCGGACAATATTACGTCCATCGATATCGCGCAATACCTGTATCTGAATCCAAGCTACTTCTCCCGTTATTTCAAACGGCTGACGGGGCTTAGCTTCACGGATTATGTGCACCAGTACAAGATGAAGATAGCCGCCAATATGCTGAAGAGCTCCGGCCAGACGCTCGAGACGCTTGCCGTTGGGCTTGGTTATTCCGACCGCGCTTATTTCTCGAAGGTGTTCAAGAAGTACATCGGCTTCACCCCAAGCCAGTTCAAGCAAAAGCATCAGCTCGTTCGCAAAACATAGTATCGCTAACAATAGTACCAACTGATCGTTAAGCTAGATTTCTCTCTAAAATGCCGCTTCTAGCAGCGGCATTTTGCATGCCCGGGTCATGTCCGGTTTTTTACGCTGCACGAAATACAGCATAATGCCTCCTATTGACCTAGTAACATGGATTATGTTGTATTTTTTGCAGTATATTTCTCTCGAAACGGCTCTAAGGACCCCCATTCAGTCCCATATGCTGCATTTCGTACAACGTAGGCAGCCGAATTGCATGATTTGGGCGTATTATGGTGATTTCGTGCAATGTAGATTGTGCGGTAGGGGCGCTGTCCCCCGGAACAAGGAACATGTAACAAGGAACAAGGCCGTGCCTCGGGCGCGGCTTTTTTGCGTAACCGACACTTTGCCGGCCCCCGAAAAAGGTCAAAATCTTCCCTGTATCGGGTCAGAATACTTCGCTTACAAACATGCCAAATCCCTTATTATGATCTCAACATAAGAGTTGAGGTGATTGTATGGAAGTCGTCAAACAAACGGCAGGCGCCAGCCATGCGGCAGAAGCCAAGAAGAAGTTTTGGACGCCGTCGCGCAGAGAGGCGCTGGTCGGCTGGTTGTTTCTAATCCCCGAGATTGTCGGGATGCTGCTGTTAAACGTATTTGCCTTAGGGTTCTCCTTATATTTAAGCTTCTCCAAATGGGACATGCTGTCCGGGCTTCCCGGCATCGAGTGGATCGGGCTTGGCAACTACAAAGAGCTGTTCCATGATCCGGCCATTCTGGAGGCGTTGAAAAACAATCTGCTGTACACCGTGATGACGGTGCCGATTCCGATCGCGATTGCGCTGGTGCTGGCCGTTGTCATCAACAACAGCGTTTTTCTAAAAAGCTACTTCAAGGTTGTTTTCTTTATCCCGTATATCTCCTCGATTATCGCCATTGCCGCGGTATGGAGCGCCTTGCTGCATCCGTCCCTCGGTCCAATAAATCAGCTGCTGATGCAGCTTGGCATTGACGCTCCGCCGAAGTGGCTGGTTGATCCGAAGACCTCGCTGCTCTCCATCGCGATCATTGGCACATGGGCGAGCCTCGGCTACACGATTATTATTTATACCGCGGGTCTGACCAACATCTCGAACGAAATTTACGAGGCATCCGAGATTGACGGGGCGTCTCCGCTGAAGAAGTTTTTCCGCATTACGGTGCCTCTGCTGCGTCCAACGACCTTTTTCCTTGCGATAACGATGCTGATCGGGTCGTTCAAGGTGTTCGATATCATCTCGTATCTGACGGAAGGCGGCCCTAACAATTCGTCTACCGTCCTGGTCTACCGGATCTACGAAGAAGGCTTCCGCAATTATGATATGGGCTATGCCTCGGCAATCTCCTGGCTGCTCTTCGCCATTATCGGCATCATCACGGCGGCGACGTGGAAGCTTGGGAAGGATTAAGAAAGGGAGGGATTACTTGTGGCAACCAAACTGTCAAAAAGCATTATTACCGTCTTACTCGGAGCATTCTCGCTAATGTTCCTGACCCCGCTGGTCTGGATGGTCTCGTCGGCCTTTAAGTTCGAGAAGGATGTCATGCGCTTTCCGATCCAGTGGATTCCGGAAAAAATCAACCTCGTCTATAACTTCAAATCCGTCTGGATGGGACGCGTTCAATTTTACGATTTCTACTGGAACTCCCTGAAGGTTGCCATCATTACAACGCTAATAACGCTGCTGATCTCGTCGATGTCCGCCTACGCGCTGACGAAGCTGCGTTTCCGGGGCCGTCACATGATCTTTCTGGCGATGCTGTCCTTTATGATCATTCCGGATCAGGCGACGCTTATTCCGAGGTTTCTCATCATCCGCTGGCTGGGGCTGTACGACACGCATGCGGCGATTATTCTGATGAGCATGTTCTCGATCTACTTCACGTTCCTGCTGCGGCAGTTCATGTCCGATATCAGCGATGAATATTTGGAGGCGGCGCGCATCGACGGCGCGGGACATCTGCGGACGTTCTTCTCGATTATGATTCCGCTTTGCCGGCCGGTTCTGGCGACCGTGGCGATCATCAAATTCATCTGGACGTGGAATGATTACCAGAACCCGCTTATTTTCCTCCTGAGCAAAAAGCTGTACACTATTCCGCTGGGCATTACGCTGTTCCGGGATGATTACACGAATAACTACGCGATTATGATGATGGCTGCCTTGTCGGCGATTATCCCGCTTCTGGCTATATTCATTATTATGCAGAAGCAAGTCATTAACGGGATTGCGCTAGGCGGCGTGAAAGGGTAAGGTAGTCAAAAAAGTACTCGTTTCACCTCAAAATTATACACTTGGCAAAATGGGACGATCGTTATACTGGGTGTGTAGTCATTATAAAGTTCTAGGGGGAAGCAGAAATGAAACAAGCAAAACGCAAGTTTACGGCGGTAGCGGGCTTGCTCTTGGCCGGCACGGTTGCGCTCAGCGCATGCGGAGGCAATTCGGCGAATTCGGGAAGCGAAGGCTCGTCCGGAGCAGGCAAATCGGAATCCGTAACGATCAAGTATTACAACTGGGATAACGAAGCCCAAGCGGTTGCGACCGATGCGATGCTGGATGAATTCATGACCAAGAATCCGGATATCAAGGTTGAGCATGTCGTGCTGGTACCGGGCGATTCCGTAGAGATGCTGAAAAAGCTGGACTTCCTGATCTCCTCGGGCGAAGCGGTTGACGTTGTAGCGATGCCGAGCCTTGGAGCTGTTTACGAACGCGCGACAAGAGGGGCATTGGCATCGTTAAATGATTTCTATAAGCAGGAAAATCTGGTTCCGGAAGACGAATATTATGTGAATCCGAAAATTAACGATAACTACTACGGCATGCAGCTGACTTCGAGCTTCAACTATGTGCTGCTGAACAAGGATGCGCTGGATGAAGCGGGCCTGCCGGTTCCAACCTACGGCTGGACCTGGGATGATTACCGCGACTACGCCAAGAAGCTGACCAAAGGAGAAGGCGTGGACAAGCGTTACGGTACGTACTTCCATACCTGGGAGCTGTACATGAATGCGCCGGCGCAGACGGTGATGAAGGATCCGTTCCGTTATGACGACGGTTCGACGATTTTGTCCGATCCTTCCTACAAATACTTCTTCCAGCTCCGAAAGGATATGGAGAGCGTCGACAAATCGGCTAAGCCTTATGCCGACGTGCTTGCGGCCAAGCTGAACTACCGTACGGAATTTTTCAACGAGCAGGCTGCAATGATTTTGACCGGAAGCTTTACGATTCCGGATGTAGGCAACCAGGAGCAATACCCGCATACGTTCAAGACGGCGTTCGCACCGGTACCGCTGCCTCCGAAAGGCGCCGAGCCGAAGGATTATGAAGGCGGCAAATATTTCACAAGCGGCAGCTCGGTTGTGATGGGCGAAAGCTCCAAGCATAAAGACGCGTCGTTTAAGCTGATGCGCTTTATGACAACCGCGGATTCCGACAAGCGCACCGAATTCTCCGGTTGGAAAAAAGCGGACAACAAAGCGCTGCTGGACCGCATCATTGGCGAGAACAAAGATTTGTACGACCTGGATTCCCTTCAAAGCACGCTGTTTGGCGACAACATTAAATACCTGGATGCTTCGAGCGTAATTACGGTGTCCACCGCGGCGCTTACCAAGGTCATCGATGATGGCTTCAGCAAGTTTATGCTGAGCAATGAGTCGATTGACGATGTGCAGAAATGGATGGTTAACGAAGCAACAAAAATCATTAACGAGAAAGAAAAGAAATAATCGCTCATAAGCTGACGGAAGAGAGCTTCGGAGACAACCTGCCGGTTGCTCCGGGGCTTTCTTTCAAATATAAGAATGTATATGTTTTCTTACATATACAGGGCTTATATTTCATTCGCGAAACGTATGTTGCCTTCCTAAGGCGGCACAGCCGTTTACGCTTGGGCATGAGCTAATTGGAGGTATAAGGTGAGCCGGTTAACGTGGAAGGATCAGAAATATTGGCTGGATGGCGAAGAGTTCCGGATTTTGTCGGGGGCGATTCATTATTTTCGGGTTGTGCCGGAATATTGGGAGGACAGGCTGCTGAAACTGAAGGCTTGCGGCTTCAATACGGTGGAGACGTATATTCCGTGGAACCTTCATGAGCCCCGGGAAGGCTGCTTTCGCTTCGACGGGATTGCGGATGTCGCCCGGTTCATTGAGACGGCGGGCCGGCTCGGCCTGCACGTGATTGTCCGTCCCAGCCCTTATATATGCGCGGAGTGGGAGTTTGGCGGCCTGCCGGCCTGGCTGCTGAAGTCGTCCATGGGCTTGCGCTGTATGGATCATGAATACCTGGAAAAAGTCGACCGCTATTATGACGAGCTTATTCCGCGCCTGCTGCCGCTGCTGGATTCGCAGGGCGGTCCGATCCTTGCGATGCAGGTCGAGAATGAATACGGCAGCTACGGCAATGACACCGCGTATTTGGCTTACTTGAGGGATGGCCTGATTAGGCGCGGAGTTGACTGTCTGCTGTTCACCTCGGACGGCCCAACGGACGAGATGCTGCTTGGCGGTACGGTGGACGGGCTTCATGCCACGGTTAACTTTGGCTCGCGCGTTGAGGAGTCCTTCGGGAAGTACCGGGAGTATAGACAGGAAGAACCGCTGATGGTGATGGAGTACTGGCTGGGCTGGTTCGACCATTGGCGGAAGCCGCATCATGTCCGGGAGGCGGGTGATGTCGCTAACGTATTGGATGAGATGCTGGAGCAAGGGGCATCCGTTAATCTCTACATGTTCCACGGCGGGACGAACTTCGGTTATTACAGCGGAGCCAACTACGGTGAGCATTATGAACCAACGATAACAAGCTATGATTATGATGCGCCTCTCACGGAGTGGGGAGATGCAACCGAGAAATACAAGGCCATCCGCGGCGTGCTTGAAAAGCACGGCATACCGGAAGGAGCGCCGTTCCCGGCCCCGATTCCGAAGAAGGCTTACGGCAAGGTCGCTTTAACGGAACGGGGAGATTTGCTGGATCAGCTCGAGCAGGTATCCGCCGATCGGGTGCAATCCGTCAGCATCCGGCCGATGGAGCATTACGATCAGGCTTACGGCTTTATTTTATATTCGACTCATGTTAAAGGGCCAAGAAACCGTCAAAAGCTGCATCTTCGCGAGGTGCGCGACCGAGCCCAGGTGTTCCTGGACGGCAAGCTGATCGGTATCGTCGAGCGGTGGAATTCGCAGCCGATTGAGATCTCGGTTCCGAGAGAAGGGGCTAGACTCGATGTCCTGGTCGAAAATATGGGGCGAGTCAATTACGGCCCTTATCTGCGCGATCATAAAGGAATAACGGAAGGCATCCTAATCGACAACCAATTCCAGTCGAACTGGACAGTTACCTTGCTGCCGCTGGAGTCCGAGCAGCTCGCCCGGGTGCAATTTGGAGCTGTGCGGGAGCGAGAGCTGGCCTCGCAGTCTGATGGACGTCCGGTCTTTTACCGCGGTTATTTTGAGGTGGATGAGCCTGCCGATACGTTCCTCCGGTTTGACAGCTGGCAGAAGGGGATTGCCTGGATCAACGGCTTCCAGCTTGGACGGTATTGGGAAGCCGGACCGCAGCGCGCGTTATACGTGCCGGGTCCACTGCTGCGCAAAGGGGAAAACGAAATTATTTTATTCGAGCTGCATGGCGTAACCGGACATCCCGAAGTGGATTTAACCGATGCTCCCGACCTTGGCGAGACGGCTGCGGTTGACGACCAGGTGCTAAACTTCGTACAGGAAGAATAGGCAATCTAATTTTCTAAATAGCTGGGCACCAGCTGTAATCTATTCGATGTTGAGAGGACAGAACAGGATCATGCATTCTTCTATCAATAGACCCCTTCCAACAGAGCATCAGCTACTGTGGCAGGACTTCGAGCTTGGATTTTTTTGTCACTTCGGGATAAATACGTTCTGCGATCAAGAATGGGGCGACGGGAGTGATTCGCCTCGTTTATTTCACCCGGCACAGCTGGATGCCCGCCAGTGGGTACGTACAGCCAAGCGGGCGGGCTTCCGATATTTCGTGTTGACGGCAAAGCATCACGACGGGTTTTGCTTATGGCCAACGTTGACAACCGATTATTCGGTTGCTTCTAGTCCCTGGAAGAAAGGCAAAGGCGATGTCGTGAAGGAATGCGCTGAAGCCTGCCGCGAGGAAGGAATCGGATTCGGACTATATTTATCGCCATGGGATCGTCATGAGCCTTGTTATTCGGATAAAGCTGCCTATGATGACTTCTATCTGCGGCAATTGGAAGAGCTTGTAACCGGTTATGGACAACTAGTAGAAATATGGTTCGACGGAGCTGGCTCCGAGGGCAGAGAGTATGATTGGAGCCGGATAATGAGCCTGGTCAAGCAGCATCAGCCCGCTGCCATGATTTTTAATATGGGAGCACCTACAATCCGGTGGGTTGGCAACGAAGAAGGAGTGGCACCGTATCCATCATGGAATACGGCGGAATCGGCAAGAGTCAGCATGTTCAGCGATGCCTCCTTAAACTGGCTGCCTGAGACTCCAGGCTGGGTTCCGGCGGAATGCGACGTACCGATTCGTAAAGATCGCTGGTTCTGGCATCCCGATGAGGAAGGACTTCTGCTGTCCCTGGATAGCCTGATGGATATTTATTATCGTTCCGTTGGCCATGGCGCGACTCTTCTACTGAATGTGGCGCCGGACAATCGCGGGCTTCTGCCGGATGCTGACGTTGAGCGGGTAATTGCGTTCGGTGATGAAATCAGGCGCAGGCTGGGCAAGGCCCTTGCGCAAACCGTGGATCAAGAAGGCCAATTTATTATCCTTGGACTTGAGCCCAATACAGTTGTAGAGCATGTAGTAATCATGGAGGACATACGATACGGAGAATGTGTGCGAGCCTATGCAATAGAGGCATGGTGCAGTGGGGAATGGCATGAGATTGTTCGAGGCAGCGCGATCGGACATAAGAAGATTGATCGTATCGCACCTGCTTCAATAGATGGTTTGCGGTTACGAATATTAGAATCCGACGATAAACCCAGAATAAGATCGTTTACAGCGTATGGAAGCAACGAATGACCGTTCTGTTTGAATTGCATGGCGAGACGGCTGCGGTTGACGAGCAGGTGCTGAACTTCGTGCAGGAAGAGGAATAGCAATTTAAGGCGGATCGAAGACCATTCGATTCGCCTTTTGACGTCATTTTGAAGTTTTTTACAATCTATCTATTCCCTAAATCCGATTAATCCTATAAGATAAAATTAATTTAATTTTATCGCCTATATAGAAAAAGTCTATCGATAAGGTCGCGGAGGGATTATTCATGAATATTGAGAACATCGAAGCTTTTGTGTATGTCAATCATTACGGCAGCTTTAATAAAGCGGCGGAGGTGCTCTTCCTCTCCCAGCCATCCGTTACGGCCCGTATACAGACACTGGAAAGGGAACTCGACTGCCGTCTGTTCGACCGGCTTGGCAAGCAAATTATGCTGACCGAGAAGGGCAAGCAGTTCCTGCCTTACGCCCAGCAAATTCTTCAAACGATTCAGAAGGGCCGTCTCCATCTGCAGGAGAAGGGAGCACGTCCGCAGGAGCTTCGGATCGGAAGCACCGTGTCCGTCTCGAACTATCTGATTCCGGATTTGCTGCCGCGGCTGACCCGGTTATTCCCGCGTTTAACCTTCAAATTAACAACGGCTCCTTCGGATGACCTGGTCAAAAAACTGCTCGACAAGGAGATCGATATCGCTTTTGTCCGAAAGCTTGTTCATCCGTCTCTGCAGTCGTTCTCCTATTATGAAGATCCTATCCGGCTGTATGTCTATGAAGGGCATCCGTTTGCGGAAGAAGGAAGGGTGTCCATCGACGAGATCCGTGATCAGCCGCTTGTTTTCTTCGAATGCGGCTCGCTCGATTGGCTGCGTCTTCACCGCGTATTCGAGCATCTGGAGCAGCCTCCGCGCATTGTTTTCCATGCGGATAACTCCGAGACGGCGAAGAAGCTTGTCCTGCAAAAGGCCGGTATCTGCTTCCTTCCGGGCTTATGCGCTAGGGAAGAAGTGAGCAAGGGCAGGCTTATCCCGATTGAAATTGAAGAGACCAAAGGGATTTCCCTGCATACGAACCTGATTGCGCTGACGGGGGAGAACGAAGAGTATATCCAGGCGCTGCTGCCCAAGGATAATTTAAGCTTTTACAGCATTTAGCATAGAGACCAATAGAATCAATCGATCGATAGAGAAAGTCTATTAGCGCGGTTAGGCGGATAGATGATACATTTATACCATCTTAATTCTTAGTAAGTTTATAGGAATTATCTAATTAGACGTTTAAGGGGTGGAACTATGAGTGAATTGTTTAGGCAAGCGGGAGTCGAGGACGCGGAACGTTTGCGTGAAGTGACGTATGAAGCCTATTCGCTCATTCGGGAGCTGAAGCTGAATTGGCCAGCGGCGAATGCCGGTCTGGATCAAATACGGGATAACATTACGCAGAACGAGTGTTACGTATTGGAAGCGGACGGCGTTATCGTCGCAACGATAACTTTATCGAGAAACGATGAAGTGAAGGCCATTACGGACCTGCCGTTTATCAAATGGTTCGCGGTCCATCCCGGCGAGCAAGGCAAAGGGTACGGCGACAAGCTTCTGACGTGGGTCGAGAATACGATTATTCGAGACAAGGAAGGGGCAGCTGCGGTAACGCTTGGCACGGCCGAGAAGCATCCATGGCTTCTGCCGATGTACCAGCGCAGAGGTTACGAAAGCATCCGTTCCTTCGACTCCGGCAACGGGGACGGAACGATGCATCTGCTCCGCAAGATTGTGAATCCGGAGCTGTTCGAGAAAGCAAGCGAAGAACAAACTACGGCAAATTAATGAAAAAGACGGGGGTACTTAAAATGAAGAAAACAGCATTAGTCGTTACAGCTGCATTGTCATTGATTCTGGTGGCGGCAGGCTGCGGCTCGAACAATAAATCGGATAACACGCAAGCGCAAAACGGCAATAAAGCGGCTGCCAACGTATCGGCATCCGGCAACGCAAGCGGTGAAGTGAAGAAGGTTGTCATCGGTACGGGCACCGGATTCCCGCAGGTATGCTTTATCGACGAGAACGGGAAGCTGACGGGCTTTGACGTTGAACTCATCAAAGAGATCGACAAGCGTCTTCCGCAATACGAATTCGATATTCAAACGATGGAATTCTCGAACCTGCTTCTGAGCCTGGAGACGAACAAGATTGATCTTGTTGCCCATGAGATGGAGAAAAATCCGGAGCGCGAAGCGAAATACCTGTTCAACAAAGAGCCTTACGCTCACTGGAGAAATAAAATCGTTGTTCCGCAGGACAACAACACGATTCATTCCCTTGATGATCTGGCAGGCAAGAAGGTGCTCGTTGGCGCAACTAGCGCGCAGGCGCAAATTTTGGAGAACTACAACAAGGATCATGACAAGAAGATCAACATCGTATACCAAAACGGCGCAGCTAACGATACGGTCAGCCAAATTACGACCGGCCGGGTAGACGCTACGCTCGCAGCCGACTTCACATTGTCCTTGATCGATCCGCAAGCGAAGCTGAAGACAACGGGCGATAACCTGTCCGAAGCCGACATCCTGTTCGTGCTCCGCAAGAACGATCCGGCAGAGCAAGAGCTGTCCGATGCGATTGACGTTGCTCTGAAGGAGCTTAAAGCAGACGGAACGCTGGGCAAGTTGAGCACCGAATGGCTGGGCGGCGACTTTACGGCAGAAAGCTCGAAATAGCAAGCGAAAGTGAATGAGTAATGAGAGGTGAGTCCGCAAGATGGAGTATGGCTTCGATATTAATTATGTGTTCGATTTTATTCCCAAACTGCTGAGTACGCTGAATATTACCCTGCTAATCGTGGCAGGCGCTATCGGACTGGGGCTGCTTGTCGGTTTTCTTGTCGCCTTGCCCCGCCTATACAACGTACCGGTGCTTCGGAATGTATCGATGGTGTATGTTTCCTTCTTCCGGGGCACGCCGGTTCTCATTCAGCTGTTCCTGTTCTATTACGGCCTTCCGGAAATTTTGAAGCTGGTGTCGATCGACATCTCAAAGCTTCCCGTCCTTTATTTCGTTATTCTCACCTTTGGTCTTAACGTTGGTGCCTATGTATCGGAGACGATCCGTGCGGCCGTGCTTGCGGTTAACCGGGGTCAGGTGGAAGCGGCTTATGCCGTAGGCATGACCGGGTATCAGGCTTTTACCCGGATCGTGCTGCCGCAGGCGGTAGGGATTGCCGTTCCGGTATTCACCAATCTTGTCATTGCGATGCTGAAGGATACATCGCTTGCTTTTACGCTCGGCGTTATGGAGATGACGGGCAAAGCTCAGACGCTTGGCTCGCTGTCCCAGCATTTTATCGAAACTTATATTGCGCTAGCCCTTATTTATCTCGTTATGAGTATCGTATTGGAACGTCTTATGCTGCTCGCAGAGCGCCGCTTGTCCCGCCATCTGCGCAGGGATAGCAATGAGAAGAACCGGTTCTTCAGCAGAAAACGGGGGCGCCTGTCCTTGGGCGGCTTAACCCGCGAATTAAAGGAGGTGCCGCGTTATGAAGCTTGATCCGTCGTTTATATGGACCGCATTCCTGCAGCTATGGTCGGCTGTTCCAACAACGCTGCTTATTACTCTCGTATCCGTGTCCGTCGGATTTGTGATCGGCGTAATAACGGCGCTTGCCCGGATTTACCGGATTCCGGTACTGTCCCAGCTGTCGAGCGGTTATGTGACCTTTATCCGCGGGACGCCGATGCTGACGCATCTGCTCCTCATCTATTTCGGATTGCCGATGCTTGTAGACGGATTGTCGGCGCAATTCGATCTCGGATGGAATTCGGCCAAAATCCCGATGATCGGCTTTGCTTACATCTCGTTCTCGATTACGGCAGGCGCTTATTTGTCGGAGGTAGTCCGCTCCGGATTATTGGCGGTGGACCGCGGGCAGATGGAAGCGGCCTGGTCGATTGGGATGACAACGCCGCAGGCGCTCCGCCGCATCGTATTTCCTCAAGCGCTGGCAGCAAGCTTGCCGAACCTGTCCAACTCGGTTATCGGGATGCTTCACGGCTCGACGCTTGCTTTTACCGTATCGGTTGTCGACTTGAACGCCAAAGCGCAGATCGTAGCTTCGACGAACTGGAAGTTCTTCGAATCTTACGTAGCCGCCGCTTTAATATTCTGGGGTTTAACAATCCTTATTGAACGTTTTACCGGTCTTATCGAAAGAAGAATCCGCGTGTACAGCAAGGGAGGGGTAGCATGATTAAGCTTAGCGGTATCCACAAATCGTTTGGACGCCACGAGGTCCTGAAAGGGATTGATCTCACCGTTAATAAAGGCGAGGTTGTTGCCATCTTGGGGCCAAGCGGCTCCGGCAAAACCACGCTGCTGCGCTGCATCAATTATTTGGAGAAGCCAAACGACGGAGAGATCCGGATCGGCGATTTCGCCCTTAACGCGAAGCATGCGGGGAAAAAGGACATTTATTCGCTGCGCCAGCGCTCGGCGATGGTGTTCCAGCAATACAATCTGTTCAGCCATAAGACGGCGCTCGAGAATGTCATCGAGGGACTGATCGTGGTAAAGAAGATCGGCAAGGAAGAAGCGCGCAAACGCGGCATTGAGCTGCTCGAGAAGGTAGGTCTCGGCGCTAAGCTGGATGCTTATCCAAGTCAATTGTCCGGCGGTCAGCAGCAGCGCGTCGGCATCGCAAGAGCGCTTGCGCTTGAGCCCGAGGTAATCTTGTTTGACGAGCCGACGTCGGCGCTCGACCCAGAGCTTGTGGGTGAAGTGCTGGCCGTTATCCGCCGGATTGCCAAGGAAGGCATTACGATGATTATCGTGACGCACGAGATGGGCTTTGCCCAGGATGTAGCGAATCATGTGGTGTTTATGGACGGCGGCGTTGTCGTTGAGGAGGGCCCTCCGGCCGAGCTGTTCGGGAATCCGCAGGAAGAGCGGACCAAACAGTTCCTGAAGCGGTTTTCAACGGAGCCGAGCTATTCGATTTAGTACAAAGAATCATCACGAACAGCTCTTCCCAGGCTGTTTGTGCGATCATTCTTAAGCTTAGGCTTTCGATGCAAGAATCATCACGAACAGCTCTTCTCAGGCTGTTTGTGTGATCATTCTTTTTAGGAGGTTATGGCATGTCCATTACAATAAGCATTTTGGATCAAAGCCCGGTCTACCCGGGCGAAACTTCAACCGAAGCATTCGCTCATACGGTTGCGTTGGCGCAAAAAGCCGAGGAGCTTGGCTTCCGCCGCTTCTGGGTGTCGGAGCATCATGATTCCGAGCATGTAGCGGGCTCTTCGCCGGAGGTTCTAATCTCCTATTTGCTCGCCCGCACTAATAAGATTCGGGTTGGCTCCGGCGGCATCATGCTGCAGCACTATAGCCCTTATAAGGTGGCGGAGAACTTCCATGTTCTTGCTTCCCTCGAGCCAGGCCGCGTTGATCTTGGCGTAGGCCGAGCTCCCGGCGGACTTCCGCGCAGCACGCAGGCGCTGCAGAAGAGCATCGTAAACCCATTGTCGCTGACGGACAAAATCGTTGAGCTCCGCGGATACGTAGAGGGACGGACGGAGGAAGAAGGTCCGCTGGCAGGTATTAAGGCGACGCCTATCCCGGCTGTTGCACCGGAGCTGCATGTGCTGGGTGCTTCCGCGGACAGCGCGGAGCTGGCTGCAAGTCTTGGCCTGCCTTACGTATTCTCCCTGTTTATCGGAGGAGACGAACAAGCTGCCGTTGATTCGGTTCTTAAATATAAGCAAGCCTTTAATTATGAGCTGGGTGCAGCGCCGCAGGCGATTCTGGCATTGGCTGCAATCGTGGCGAATACGGACGAGGAAGCCGTCAGCCTGATTCCGCCGCAAAAGCTGGTGAAGGTGCATTTGGCCAGCGGCCGCAAGGTTACGCTTGGCACGGTGGAGCAAGCCGAGGCTTACGGTCAGCAATCCGGCGAGGAATACACGATTGAAGAGAAAGAGCCGCTTATTGCGGCAGGCTCCAAGGAAACGGTGCGCGGCAAGCTGCTTGCCCTGCAGGAAGCGACCGGCGTAGACGAGTTTATTATCACAACGAATATTTCACCGTTTGAGAAACGGATCCGCTCGTATGAGCTGCTTAGCGAGGCATTTGCCGAAGTAACGGCTTAAGCTGGGAGGTGAGGTGGACAAATGAGTAACGATACAACAACCCGCAGCGCTGCTGCGTTGGCAAGCCGGTTGACGGATATCCGCAGGGAGCTGCACCGGAATCCGGAGCTGTCCCACGAGGAATTTGAAACGACAATCCGCATCAAGAGCTGGCTTGAAGCGGGCGGCATCCGTATCGCGGATTATCCGCTGAAGACCGGCGTTATCGCCGAGATCGGAACGGGAACGCCGGTTATTGCGCTTCGCGCCGATATCGACGCCCTCCCGATTCAGGAAGAGACGGGATTGCCGTTTGCTTCGGCTGTTCCTGGCAAAATGCATGCCTGCGGCCATGACTTTCATACGGCTGCCCTCATCGGAGCCGCTTATTTATTGAAGGAACGCGAGCAGGAGCTGAAAGGTACGGTACGGCTGATCTTCCAGCCGGCCGAAGAGAAGGCGAAAGGCGCGCGGCAGGTCATCGCAAGCGGTGCGCTGGAAGGCGTGCAGGCAATCTTCGGCCTGCATAACAAGCCGGATCTGCCGGTTGGCACGATTGGCATTAAAGGCGGTCCGCTTATGGCTGCCGCCGACGGCTTTGTTGTTGAAGTTGCGGGACGCGGCTCGCATGCCGCCGTACCGGAAGCCGGCAATGACCCCGTTCTAACGGCTGCGCATATCGTTACCGCGCTGCAATCGATTGTCAGCCGCAATGTAGGGGCGCTCGACAGCGCGGTCATCAGCGTGACGAAGCTGAACAGCGGTACGGCATGGAATGTGATTCCGGAGAAGGCCGTACTGGACGGCACGATCCGTACTTTTGATCCCGATATCCGCCGCCGCGTCCGCGAGCGATTCGACCAGGTGGTAGCGGGCGTTGCCGCTGCCTTCGATACTACCGCCGTAGTCCGCTGGATTGAAGGTCCGCCGCCGGTTCACAACGATGAAGGGCTAGCGGATCTGGCATGGCGGGAAGCCGAGCGATTGGAGCTGCTTCCGGTTAATCCGGTACCATCTCTTGCCGGGGAAGATTTTGCGGCCTACCAGCAGCAGGTTCCGGGACTATTCGTGTTTGTAGGGACGGACGGTCCACAAGAATGGCATCATCCGGCGTTTGATCTCGATGAGCGGGCACTGCCGGTTGCGTCTGATTTCTTAGCCGGTACGGTTATTCGCGCATTATCACACTTTGCGGCCGAGCCGCAAGATCCAAAGGAGGATTTCCAATGAGTGCCATCGATATTCAAGCTTATTTGGACACGCATCTTCAATTGACCCAGGCGATCGCAGGGGTAGAAGAAACGCAGCTGAAATGGAAAGAAAACGAAGCGAAATGGAGCATTACCGAGGTGCTGTCCCATTTGGCCGATCATAATATCGTTGTATCCTTCCGCATCCGCGACATTCTCGCGGATACGAAGGCGCAGCTTCCCGCTTTTAACCAGGACCTGTGGGTATCTGGCCAGCATTCCAATGACGGTAACGCGTCCGACATTTTGAACGTGTTCTGGGCGCTGCTGCAATACAACGGTCTGCTGTTTGGCCGTCTGAGCGAGCAGGATCTGGATAAGACCGGCATCAACTTCAAAGGGGAAACGGTCCGCGTCCGCGACATTATTCAAGGCTTCACGAAGCATGTGCAGCATCATCTGGGTCAGATTGACCGGATCAAAGCCGCTTACATCGCTCAAGGACCGTCCGTTACGATATCGACAGCAAAAGGGGGAAATGCGCAATGACAGCACGCAAACAATTAAAGCTGGGCGCGATGCTTCATGGCGTCGGCAGCAGCACTTCGCTGTGGAGACATCCGGAGATTCCGTCCGATGCAAGCGTCAATTTCGAGCTGTACAAATCGTGGGTCGAGAAAGCCGAAGCGGGCAAGTTCGATCTGGCGTTTATCGCGGACGGTCTTTATATTAACGAAAAATCGATTCCGCATTTCCTGAACCGCTTCGAGCCGATTACGATCTTAAGCGCGCTGGCGGCTGTCAGCAAGCATATCGGTCTTGTCGGCACGCTCTCGACTTCGTACAGCGAGCCGTTTACGGTTGCACGCCAGTTCGGTTCGCTTGACGTGATCAGCGGCGGCCGCGCAGGCTGGAATATCGTCACTTCCCCGCTTGAAGGCTCCGCGCTGAACTACGGTAAGAAGGAGCATCCGGACCATGACAAGCGTTACCGGATCGCGACGGAATACTTGGAGGTCACGCGCGGCCTGTGGGATTCGTGGGAAGACGATGCGTTTGTCCGCGACAAAGAGTCCGGCGTCTTCTTCGACCCTGCCAAGCTTCATACGCTGAATCACGAAGGAGAGTTCTTCTCCGTAAAAGGTCCTCTGAACATTGCCCGCTCGAAGCAGGGCCAGCCGGTTATTTTCCAGGCGGGTGCGTCTGATGTGGGCAAGGACTATGCCGCCAAACATGCGGATGCGATCTTTACCGGTCATGATTCGGTTGAAGACGCGGTTTCGTTCTATCAGGACGTGAAGCGCCGCGCGGCCGCATTTGGACGCAATCCGGATAACGTTCTTGTCTTCCCGGGCATCGGTCCGATTATCGGCAGCACGGAGGAAGAAGCGGAGCGCAAATACCAGGAGGTTGTGGACCTTGTATCGGCGGAAAATGCGCTCATCTACATGGGACGCTTCTTCGAGCATCATGACTTCTCCCAATACGATTTGGACGCGCCGTTCCCTGAACTGGGCGATCTCGGCCGCAACAGCTTCCAAAGCGGCACGGACAAAATCAAAGCCAATGCGAAGGAGAAAGGTCTGACGCTGCGTCAAGTGGCTCTGCAGGTTGCGACTCCTCGTCCTATCTTTATCGGAACGCCTGAGCAGGTTGCGGGCCGAGTACAAGAGTGGTTCGAAGCCGGCGCTGCCGACGGCTTTATGGTTGGTTCTTCGGTGCCGCACGGGCTTGAGGATTTTATTGAGCATGTGGTTCCGATTCTGCAGGCACGCGGCTTGTTCCGCACAGAGTACGAAGGCGATACGCTGCGCGGCAATCTAGGCCTGCCAATCCCGGCTAACCGTTATACGAAAGCAGCCGAGCACGTTTGAGCTTGAACATCAATAAAGCAGCCATAAAGGAAATGCTGGCGTATGCGGGTTCGCTGCATGACGAGCTAATCGCAATTCGCCGCGACCTGCACCGTCATCCGGAGCTGCTGTACGATACGCATCGTACGGCGGCACGGGTTGCGGGGCTGCTCGAAGAATGGGGGATCGACGTCCAGACGGGCGTCGGCCCCCATTTTGGCAAGGGAGTAGTTGGCGTGCTGCGCGGCGGGCTTGAGGGAGGCCGGACCCTTCTGCTGCGTGCCGATATGGATGCCTTGCCGATTACGGAACAAAACGATGTCGATTATAAATCCTCGGTCGACGGCGTGATGCATGCCTGCGGTCATGATGCGCATACCGCTATGCTGCTTGGAGCGGCAAAGACGCTTGCGGCTTACCGGGAGAGCTTTGCCGGGGAGATCCGTTTTGTCTTTCAGCCTGCCGAGGAAGGAGCGCTGCCAAGTCCGCTGGACGGACGGCTGCTCTCCGGCGGAAGGGATATGATCGAGGCGGGAATTCTCGAAGGCGTTGACCGTTGTTATGCCCTGCATGTATGGCCGGAGCTTGATGCGGGCATGATTGGCATCCATTCGCAATATGCGATGGCGGCCTCTTCCCATTTCCACGTGACGTTTCAAGGGAAGAACGGCCATCACAGCTCGCCTCATCTAGCCGCCGATGCCATCCAAATGACAGGGGCTTATATTGCCGGGGTAAACGGGATGATGGCTAACAGCATTGATCCGCGGGAGCAAGCCGTGCTTGCTTTCGGAACCGTGCGAGCCGGTATGGTCATTAACGCGATTGCCGAGCAAAGCGTCTTAACCGGGACCTTCCGCGCGTTCAGCAAGCAGACCGTTGCGGCCATTACGGCCGGACTGGAACGTCATGCGCAAGCGGCATCGCTTGCCTATGGCGGCTTCTACCATATTGCTCTTCGCGAAGGGATTGCGGTTGTGAATGACAGTGAAGCGGTCGAAGAGGTTATCCGCGCCGGCACGGCCGTGCTTGGCGGGGATAATGTGCGGCAGCAGCTTGAGCCAAGCCTGGCCGGAGAAGATTTCGGCTGGTATTTGGACCGGGTGCCGGGCGCTTTTATTTTGCTGGGCTGCGGGAATGAATCGCTTGGCATCCGGGAAGGGCTTCACCGGCCTAAGTTTGATCTGGATGAGTCCGTGCTTGTTCATGGCACCAGACTGTTCGTTCAGCTTGCTGCGGGAACATAGTCATAGTAGGAAGAAAACACCGATTGCTGCGTGATGAAGCGGCAGTTGGTGTTTTTTTTCTTCGGAAAGCCTTGACCCATAGATGATGCCTAACGGTCGATAGAAGAGATTTATATGCTATTGTGCCGCGGAAAGCCGGGTGTTAGAGTATTGCCAAGATAAATTCCTATTAAACAGATGGGATATGTTACTTTACCGGAATTTTATTGAGTCATACAAAAAAGAAGATAAGGGTGGAGTGTATATGTCGAAGAAGAGAGCATTGAAATTGGGAGCTATTATTCATGGTGTTGGCGGCAGCAGCTCAGGCTGGAGACATCCCGATATTCCGGCGGATGCAAGCGTTAATATCGGTTTCTATAAACAGCAGGCGCTTAAAGCGGAAGAAGGCAAATTCGATTTTCTCTTTATCGCCGACGGACTGTACATTACCGAAAAATCAATCCCTCATTTCTTGAACAGGTTCGAGCCTATTACGATCCTGTCCGCGCTTGGAGCGGTTACCTCCAACATCGGGCTTGTAGGGACGTTGTCGACCTCCTACTCCGAGCCGTTTACGGTTGCTCGCCAGTTCTCGTCGATCGATCATATCAGCGGAGGCCGCGCAGGCTGGAACGTCGTCACTTCCCCGCTTGAAGGCAGCGCGCTTAATTTCGGCGGCAAGCCGCATCCCGAGCACAGCGAACGTTACCGGATCGCCGAGGAGTACCTGGAGGTTGCGAAGGGACTGTGGGATTCGTGGGAAGACGACGCTTTTGTCCGCGACAAAGAAACCGGCGTGTTCTTTGATCCGGAGAAGCTGCATCGCCTGAATCACAGAGGGGAATTCTTCTCCGTGCAAGGTCCGCTGAATATCGCGCGTTCGAAGCAAGGTCAGCCCGTTGTATTCCAAGCAGGCTCCTCCGAGAGCGGACGCAATCTGGCCGCAAAGACGGCTGATGCCGTATTTACCGGTCCGGAGTCGCTCGAAGAGGCGAAGGAGTTCTACCGCGACGTGAAGCGCCGCGTGGCCGAGAATGGCCGTAATCCCGAGCATACGCTTATTTTCCCTGGCATTGGGCCGATTATCGGACGTACGCAGGAAGAGGCGGAAGAGAAGTATCAGCAGATTGCGGGCCTGGTTACGATCGAGAAGGCGCTCGATCATCTGGGAAGATTTTTCGAGCATCACGACTTCTCGCAATACGAGCTGGACGCACCGTTCCCGGACCTCGGCGCCTTTGGCTCCAACAGCTTCCGCAGCACAACAGACCGGATCAAGCGCCGTGCGAAGGAACAAGGGCTTACGCTTCGCGAGGTTGCTTTGCAGGCGGCAACGCCTCGGAACTCTTTTATCGGCACGCCGGAATTCGTAGCGGATAAAGTGCAGGAATGGTTCGAGGAAGAAGCGGCGGACGGCTTTATCATTGCGTCGGCTACGCCGCGCGGTCTGGATGATTTTGTCGAGCTGGTTGTTCCGATTCTGCAGGAGCGCGGATTGTACCGCACCGAGTACGATGCCGATACGCTTCGCGGCAACCTGGGGATTCCGGTACCGGAGAACCGTTACGCCGCGGCGCGCAAACAGGCTGGAGTGACTGTTAACTAATTGAATAGGAGAGAGAAATCCGATGAATACATTCAAATCGAAACGCAAATCACTCCACAGCTCGGCGGCGTTATTGTTAGTTCTGGCACTGGTGCTGTCGGCGTGCGCGTCAAATAAAGGGAGCGGCAATAACAGCCAGCAGGCGCAGCAGCAGTCGACGGATACACCTGCAGCTTCCACGGAAGTGAAGCAAGGCGGAGAGCTGACCTACGCTCTCGCTACTTCGCCGGATACGCTTGATCCGCATCGCAGCGGCCTCGCCGTTGCCGTACGCGTCATCCGCACGATTTACGACTCGCTTGTTGTACAGCTTCCGGACAATTCCATCAAGCCTTGGCTTGCCACTTCGTGGGAGATTTCGGAAGACGGTCTGAGCTATACCTTCAAGCTGCGTCAAGACGTGAAGTTCCAGGACGGCACGCCGTTTAACGCCGAAGCGGTCAAATATAACTTCGACCGTATTCTCGATCCGGCTACGAAGGCTGCGAACGCGGCGGCTCTGCTCGCTCCGTATCAATCCTCGGAAGTGATTGACGAGTATACGGTGAAGCTGAACCTTGCTACGCCGTCGCGCGCGTTCCTCGGCAACCTGAGCCAGGCTCTGCTTGGCATCGTATCGCCAACGGCGGCGAAGAAATACGGTGACCAATTTGGTCTGAATCCGGTTGGCACAGGACCGTTCAAGTTCGTGAAATGGGAGCAGAACGCCGAAATTCAAGTGGCGAAGAACCCCGATTATAAGTGGGCGCCAGAGCTTGTAACGAATGCGGGCGCGCCGTATCTGGACGGCATTACCTTCAAGATCGTGCCGGAAGAAGCAACCCGAATCGGCAGCGTGCAGAGCGGTCAGGTGCTGGCGGCTGAAACGGTTCCTCCGCAAAATATCGTAGCCTTGAAGGGCGATTCGAAGGTTCAGCTGCTTGGAGCCAACACGGTTGGCCTGCCTTATACGCTGTTCTTCAATCAAGAGCATGAGCCTTGGAACGATGCGAAAGCAAGACAGGCGGTCCAGCTCGCCGTTGACGTCGATAGCATTGTGAAGACGTTGTATCTGGGGACGTATGACCGCGCTTGGTCGCCGCTTACGCCGGGAACCTTCGGTTACGATGCTTCGCTTGAGAACGGAGTGAAGCCGGATCTTGAGAAGGCGGGCGCACTGCTGGATGAGCTGGGCTGGGTTAAAGGCTCGGATGGCATTCGCGAAAAAGCCGGCAAGAAGCTGACCATCCATTACGTGGATGGAACGCCAAACCGCGAGAAACGCAATGATATCGCGGTCATCATTCAGCAGCAGCTGAAGGCGCTTGGCATTGCGGTTGAGGTAGAGATCACGAAGGACGTGCGGACGGTCGTTTATACCAATGGCGATTACGATCTCTACGGCAACAGTCAGGTGAACTCGGATCCAAACGCCCTGTATTCGTTCTATCATACTACCGCTCCAAACGCTCCGAAGTCGCTCACGCGTTTATCCAATCCGGAGATCGACAAGCTGCTTGAGCAAGGCCGGGTAGAAACGGACGATACAAAGCGCGCGGACATTTATAAGCAAATCCAGCATTACATTATCGACCAAGCGGTGATTCTGCCGATTTACGTATTCCCGTATACGGTAGCCGCGGACAAATCCGTGCAAGGACTTGTATTTGATTCGCTGGGCTATCCGTTGTTCAACGGGGTCTCGCTTAGTTCTTAAACGATAGGGAGGCGGATCGCCATGTACATTGCTGGACGTATTCTCTCTTCCCTGCTGGTGATCGCGGGCACCTTGGTGCTGGTGTTCGCGATCCTGTATGTCTTGCCCGGCGACCCGACGGATTCGATGATCGATCCGTCGGTTGCCACGGCGGAGCAGATTGCGAACCTGAAGCATCAGCTGGGCGTGGATCAGCCCTTCTATATCCAGTTCGTTCGGTACATAAGCGACATGGCGCGGGGAGACTTCGGGAATTCCTTATTAAATTCCGAGCCGGTGCTGGATAAAATTCTTGAGCATTTCCCCGCTACTCTGGCGCTGACGGCGGCAAGCGCGCTGGTCTCGGTCACGATTGGCCTTGTTCTTGGCGTATTGTCCGCCGTTCACCGCAACGGTCCCATTGATTACCTTGCCCGTCTCGTCGGATTGTTCGGCATCTCGATGCCGACCTTCTGGTCGGGCATTCTGCTTATTGTGCTGTTTAGTCTGCAGCTTGGCTGGTTTCCGGCCATGGGCTCGGACGGATGGCGCACGCTTGTGCTTCCGGCTCTTACGCTGGGCATTGTTGGAGCCGGCTTTATCGTAAGAATGGTCCGAAGCAGCATGCTGGACATTATCGACGAGCATTTTATGCTGACGCTGCGCTCCAAAGGTTTGTCCGAGCGTGCCGTGATGTATAAGCATGCGCTGCGGAATGCGCTTATTCCCGCGGTCACGATGATTGGCATGCTGATCGGGGAGATGCTGGCCGGAACCGTCGTGATTGAAACGGTATTTTCACGGCAAGGCATCGGACGGATTATCGGGGACGCTTTGATGGCAAAGGATCTGCCGGTCGTGCAGGGCGTTATCTTTTTTACCGCGCTGATCTACGTCCTGGTGAACCTGCTTGTCGACTTGTCCTATTCGCTAATTGATCCGAGAGTAAGGCGCTCGGCGTAAGGTTATGGAGAAAGGAGCCAAGTACGTATGCGTGAAGCGGCTACGGCCCGTACACTCCCGTACAAAAGAAGCGGTGGACGCCTGACGGCTATCCGTTTCAAACGATTGGCGGCAAGCAATCTGTTCCTGTTTGCGGCAGCCCTCGTTATCTTGTTTATTGCGGCATGCGCGGTTGTGCCGTCCTGGATTGCCCCTTATTCCCCTACCGAGATGTTAACGGACAGCATTATGCAGCCGCCAAGCGCGGCGCATCTGTTCGGAACGGATTATTTCGGCCGGGATATATTCAGCGTGGTTGTATACGGCAGCCGGGATTCGCTGTTTATCGGCTTCGCTTCCGTTCTTGTCGGGGGACTGGCAGGCGGGGCGATTGGCGCTTTATCCGGTTACGCGGGGGGCTGGATCGATGCGGTGCTGATGCGCTTCAACGATATTCTGATGACCATCCCGGGCATCCTGCTTGCGCTTGCGATTGCGGGAGCGCTTGGCAAAAGCCTGTTTAATATTGTGCTGGCTGTAGCCATAGCCTCCATACCGGGTTATGCGCGTATTATGCGGTCGCAGATTATGAGCATTAAAGGCCGGACGTTTATTCAGGCCTCGCAGGCTGCCGGCGCTTCGCCTTTCCACATCTTCTGGAAGCATGTATTGCCCAATTCGCTGTCCCCGCTTCTCGTCATGGCGACGATAGGCATCGGGACATCGATTCTGACCGGGTCGGGGCTTAGCTTTCTTGGCCTTGGCGTGCTTAAGGAAGTGCCGGACTGGGGAACGCTGCTGTCGCAGGGCCGAGGCTATTTGACGGTTGCCTGGTGGATCTGTACGTTCCCGGGGCTTGCGATCACGATGTTTGTGCTGGCAGTCAATATGATCGGCGACCGGCTGAGAGATCAGCTTGATCCGAAGAAAAGCACGAGGTAGGAGGGGGAGCTCTATTGGAGGCGTTGCTTAATATTCGGGAGCTGTCCGTTGGTTTTCGGACCAAAAATGGCTTGCTTGAAGCGATTACGAATATATCCTTCTCGATACAGCCCGGGGAAACCGTGTGCCTTGTCGGAGAATCCGGCAGCGGCAAGACGGTCACTTCCAAAGCGATTATGCGGCTTATTGATTACGAGAAAGGTTCCATCACGCGGGGAAGCATCCTGCTGCAGGGACGCGATATTGCGGCGCTGCCTGAAGCCGAGCTCCGGCAATTGCGCGGCAAGCGGGTAGCGATGGTCTTCCAGGAGCCGATGGCCGCCTTTGACCCGGTCTTCACCATTGGCCAGCAGATTGTCGAGACGATCATGCAGCACGAGCGGGTAAGCCGGCGGGTCGCCTGGGATAGGGGCATTCAGTTATTAAGCCGCGTTGGTATTCCAGAAGCGGCAATCCGGATGAAGCAGTATCCCGGCGAGTTATCCGGCGGCATGCTCCAGCGGGCAATGATTGCGATGGCGCTCTCCTGCAGCCCGGATCTGCTCATCGCCGATGAACCAACCACGGCTCTGGATGTTACGATCCAGGCCCAAATTTTGCAGCTGCTTCAGGAGCTGCAGCAGGAGCTCGGGATGTCGATTCTGCTCATTACCCATGACCTCGGCATTGCCGCGGAGATGGCGGATCGCATTGTCGTCATGTACGCCGGACGGATTGTTGAACAGGGGGCGGCTGAGGATTTGTTCGCAAGACCTCGTCATCCGTATACAAGAGGACTTCTTCAATCGATTCCTCCTCTGGACAGCGTACGCGGCGAACGTCTCTATGCAATTCGGGGATCTATTCCGTCACTTGCCGCGTTACCCGGCGGCTGCTTGTTCCATCCCCGCTGCGAATACGCAACGGAGCGATGCCGGGCGGAAGCTCCGCCGCTTGTTGAACAGAGCGGAAGCGGAGTGGCTTGCTGGCATGCGGAGCAGGTTTCCGCAGAGCCTGCGGTTAGAAGCAAATCCGCCGCATTGCGGGTAGAAGAGTCTGCTGCGCATGATGAACGGTCGGAAGCTGCCCTTTCCGGCACAGACAGCGAAATCCTATTCTCTGCCGATCATCTGCGCAAGTATTATCCGGTGAAGCGAAAAAGCTTTACCGCGCCCCGTACCTTCATCCGGGCGGTTGACGATGTCTCGTTCTCCATCAGGCGGAATGAAACGTTTGGTCTGGTTGGCGAATCGGGAAGCGGCAAATCTACGCTTGGCCGGGTTCTTTTGCAAATGGAGCAGGCGACTTCAGGCAAGGTGCTGTTTCAGGGCAAGGAGCTGACAGGATTAAATGGCTCGCAGCTTCGTCCGTTACGGAAGGATATGCAGGTTATTTTTCAGGACCCTTACGGTTCTTTAAACCCTAGATGGACGATCGGCGACAGTATTGCCGAACCGCTTAAAGTACATGGCGCTTGGACGGC
Organism: Paenibacillus sp. ATY16; assembly: GCF_003399985.2. Taxonomy (NCBI): domain Bacteria; kingdom Bacillati; phylum Bacillota; class Bacilli; order Caryophanales; family Paenibacillaceae; genus Paenibacillus; species Paenibacillus sp. ATY16. The sequence goes on from NZ_NMOK02000024.1 coordinate 177,527, forward strand.
TGGCGAACGTCGGCATCGCGTGGAAGAACTGCTCGGGCTGGTGGGGCTTGATCCGGCGAGCGTCAGCAAATATCCGCATGAGTTCTCAGGAGGCCAGCGGCAGCGGATTGGCATTGCCCGGGCAATTGCCTTGAACCCAAGCTTTATTCTTGCCGATGAAGCCGTATCTGCTCTGGACGTGTCCGTTCAGGCGCAGATCGTTAATTTGCTGCAGGAGCTTCAGCAGAAGCTGGGTCTGACTTATTTGTTTATCGCCCACGGCCTGCAGATTGTAAGACATATTTCGGACAGGATTGGCGTGATGTATCTGGGCAAGCTTGTGGAGATCGCGCCAAGCGATGAACTGTTCCGCCAGCCGGCCCATCCGTATACGAAGCTGCTCATCGAATCGATTCCGCAGCCCGTCCCGGGTCAACGCGGCACTGCATCGATCCAAGGCGAAATCCCTTCGCCGGCAAATCCGCCAAGCGGCTGCAGGTTCCACCCCCGTTGTCCGTTTGCGACGGAAAGATGCAGGAAGGAGCAGCCGGAGCTTCGCCCGTTAGGCGAGGATCGTTATGCGGCTTGCCACTATACCTTACTATGAAGCAGGCGGAGCAGAAGGAGCCGGCGGCAGCATCCTACCCGGCATTCTGGCCGGTGCTGACGGCTATTTTTATCGGATCCTTTGTCGGGATGTACCATGTCGTCTCGCTTAACGTGTCGCTGCCCGGTTTTATCCGGATATTCGGCACGGAGCTGCAGACGGTTCAGTGGATGATGACCGGCTTTACTCTGGCGAGCGGCATTGTTGTTCCTATTACCGGCTATGCGATGGAGCGGTTTGGCTGCAAGCGGCTGTTTCTGTTTGCAATCGGGGGAATTACGGTCAGCTCGTTTCTATGCGCGCTGTCTTGGAATGTCGGTGCGCTTATTGCGTTTCGTATTGTACAAGGGCTGTTTTGCGGGCTTATTCAGCCGGTGTCGCTTGCTCTGATTTACCGGACGATTAGGCCGGAAAAGCAATCCTTTTCCCTTAGCGTGTGGTCCTTCTCCACGGTGTTGGGAACAGCGATTGGCCCGTCGCTCAGCGGCTGGCTGCAAAGCTTCGATTGGCATCTTATTTTCCTGGTGACCGTACCGGTCGGGTTTGTCGCTTGGATTGTAGGAGCGATTGTTATTCCGAAGGACTCGGCAAACGGTCTCGCCCGATTGGATTGGCCGGGGCTGCTGCTTGCAACGGGCGGAAGTCTCGCGCTGCTGCTGCTATTCGGCAACATGACCGTATGGGGCTGGAACAGCTTGCTTACTTGGGCGATGCTGCTTGTTGGCGTCGGCAGCTTTGCGCTATTTATATGGCAGGCTCCCCGCAGCGACCATCCTCTATTGCAGCTTCGGCTGCTGCTCAACCCCAGATTTTCACTGAGTCTGACGGCCTCTCTTATTCTGTCGTTTGGACTTTATTCGGTTGTTTATTTCATGCCTTTATTATTGGTCGAGATGAAAGGCTTATCGCCGTTCAGGGTTGGTCTTCTGTTTCTTCCCGCCGCGGCATGCTTAACGGCTGCCACGTTTGCCGCCGGCAAATGGTACCGCAAAGCGGGACCGGCCAAGCTGATTATGATCGGCTGCGCGATTCTGGTTGTGAGTACCTATTATTTCAGTCAAATGCCTCCGGAAACCAGTCTTATTGCGATTATCGTGTGGCTCGCCATCCGAAATATCGGTACCGGCCTGGCTTCAACGCCAACCACCAACGCAAGCATGTCGTCCGTTCCCGAGGAGTGGATCGGGCATGCGTCGGCTTTGCTCAATTGGCTGAGGCAAGTATTTAGCGCTATGGCTTTAGGTCTCTGCACGTCGTTGTTTTACTCCCGGCTGTCGGTTCATCTGGCTGATTCAGGCGGAGGAGAAGAGGGGACGAAGGCATATAGTCTAGCTTACATGCACAGTATTCACGATGTGTTTTTCGTATCCAGCATCATCGTCGCCTGCGCAATTCCGATTGCTTTGCTGCTGGGCAGACGGATGCCGGCACCACCGCTTACGACGCCAAAGGAGAGTGAAAGCTTATGAAATTTATATGGTTCAGCCTGGTTATGAATTTGAAGAACCCGGTGACGGGGGAGCATTTTACGACCAGCGAAAAAATCGAAAATATAATCAAGCAGGCAGTGCTTGCCGAGAAGCTTGGTTTTGAAGGATACGGCATCGGGGAACGGCATGGAGCGCCGTTTCTCTCTTCTTCTCCTCCGCTGCTGCTGACGGCTATTGCGGCAAGAACTTCGCGCATTCGACTGCTGACGACTGTAACGGTGCTTAGCGTACTGGACCCGGTGCGGGTAGCCGAGGATTACGCGACGCTTGATCATCTGTCCGGCGGAAGACTGGAGATGATTATCGGCAAAGGCAACGATCCGCGGCATTACCCGCTCTTCGGAATCACGGAAGAGGAGCAATGGGATTCGATGGAGGAGCGCTACGAGCTGCTGCGGCGTCTTTGGCGGGAGGAGGATGTGACCTGGCAAGGCCAGTACCGACCGCCGCTTCATGAGGTGGCGACGCAGCCAAGACCGCTGCAAAAGCCGATTCCGATCTGGCACGGGAGCGCGTCCAGCACCCGCTCCACCGAGCTTGCCGCTCGTTACGGCGAACCGATCTTCTCCTCGAACAGCTTCCATCCGCAGGCGAAATACAAGGATCTCATCGATCATTACCGCGAGAGACTGGCGTATTACGGGCATGATCCGCGGAAAGCGGTTGTTGGTTCAGGCGCCGGCAGCTTGTATATCGCGAATACGACGGAGGAGGCTATTAAGCGGTATCGTCCTTACTATGAGGCGTTCCAGGCAACGGCCGCCGCTCAGCATAACCAATCTCCGTTTACCTCGCTTGAGGATAATATCGCCAGAGGTCCAAGCCTGATCGGAAGCCCGGAGCAGATTATCGAGAAAATATTAAACTACCAAGCGGCCTTTGGTCACCAGGTGCTGTCTCTTAGCGTAGACGGCCTATCCGAAGCCGAGCAGCAGGAGCAGATGGAGCGGTTCGCTTCGGATATCGCCCCCGTACTGCGCCGGGAAGTGCCAAGCTGGGTTTGGGAGGAGCAGCAGGGGAAAGAAATTCCGGTTGGGTGATAAAGGCGGAATGGTGGGAAAGCGTCGAAATAAGACCCTCGGAGGGTCTTATTTGCTAGAGAAGTAGCTAGTTGGTTAGTGATAAGACCCTGGCAGGGTCTTATTGGACATGGGATGATGTGCGGACTTGCTGAAATGGTGGGTTGGCGTTGAGTTAAGCCCCTCGGAGGGTCTTATTCGCTAGTGAAGTAGCTAATTGGTTAATGGTAAGACCCTGGCAGGGTCTTATCGGACATGGAATGATGTGCGGACTTGCTGAATTGGCGGGTTGGCGTCGAAGCGCGACGGTCTTATCGAGTATGCCAACGAGTAGACTTACTGAAACGGTGAGACGTTAAAGTCCCTTAGGGACCTTAACACACAGCATAAGAGGTAATGTTCAATGATTAAGGTCCCTCAGGGACCTTAACTTAACGAAGCTTGGAGCTAACAGGCATCAAATAGCGTGTCTGCGTGCAGTTAAGGTCCATGAGGGACCTTAACGTGTTTAATAGGATATTACAGCTTCCGGTTAAGCTCCCTTAGGGACCTTAACCGGAAGCTTGTTACGAAAAAAGCAATCCCCAAGCCATCGGCTTTTGGGATTGCTTTTTCGGTTATTCCGCTGCCAGCACCGTGCAGCTCACTAGCTGCGCTGTGCCGTCAATTGCATAAAGCGTGATCTTCCGGCAAGTCTGGTCCGGGAAGATCAGGCTTGTCATTGCTGCCGAACCGTCCGCGAGGAACAGCTCAATGGAGGCGGCGTCGGCCAGAATTCGCAGGCTGAGCCGGTCCTTAGAACCGTGCAGCTTCATCTGCTGAGGCTGCGCAAACATGTCGGAGAAGTCGTTTGGTCCGGCATGCTCTCTAAGCAACGTAAGGTTCTGCTCCTGCGCAGAATAAGTAATCGTCGTGTAATGCTTCTCATTATGATGAATGATGATATCTAACTCCCGAGCCTCAATCTGCTCCGCTTCGAGACGAAGCTCGAAAGCATCCAGCTCGCAATCGATAACTTCCTTACGGCCATCAGTTAACAGCAAGTCCTTCGCTTCAGCCGCGACGCGGGAGAAATATGTTTCGAGTTCCTCAACAGGATGCTGTACGATAACAATTTCGCCGTTTTCTTCCAACCGCTTTAGGCCTAGCGTGCGGGCAACCGTCATCGAACCTCTCCAGCCGTTCGACGGAACATGATTCGCATAACGCCAGTTGCTCATCCAGGCCGTATAGATGCGCCGGCCGTCTGCCTCCGGAATATCCGAGAAGCTGACGCCCGCATAGTTATCACGGCCAAAGTCCAGCCAGCGAAGTACATCATCATCGGGCGTAAAGACGGAACCGTCGAACTCCCCGACAAAATACTGGGTGCGCGAGCCTTCCTGATAATTCGGATTGTCGCCTACGCTAACGAAGAGTACCCACTTGCTGTCTTCCGTTCCTTCAATCGTCAGCTGGAAGAGATCCGGACATTCCCAGACGCCGCCGTGAAAGCCAATGCCGTCGCCAAACTCGCTTTCAAGCTCCCAGGCTTTCAGGTCCAGCGAAGAATAGAAGGAGATGGTTTGTCCGGTGGCTAGTGCCATCAACCATTTGCCGCTGTCCTTAAGCCATAATACTTTCGGGTCGCGGAAGTCGGGCCTATTCGTTGCGCCCAGCACCGGATTTCCTTCGTATTTCAACCAAGTTCTGCCGTTGTCATGACTGTAAGCAAGGCTTTGCGTCTGCACGACCGCCTCGCCCTTCATCTCATGATGACTCGTAAAGATAGCGACCAGACCTGGCTCCTCAGGGAAGAATCCCGTTGTGTTGTGCCAATCCACCACCGCGCTGCCCGAGAAGATTGTTCCGTTCTCATCGGGATATAATGCGATGGCCAGCTCTTCCCAATGAACGAGATCCTTGCTGACGGCATGGCCCCAATGCATGGGTCCCCAAGTCGAGCCATGGGGATGATATTGATAGAAAAGATGATATTCTTCATTAAAATAGACAAGTCCGTTCGGATCGTTAATCCAGTTCTGCTGCGGTGCAAAATGCCATAGAGGCCGATATGCTGTCTTCTTGATCGCTTCCAAGTAAACGTCCACCTTTTATGATTTGATATAGTTGTCGTAACCGGTTTGCTTGATTTCCAGCCATTTCTCAAGGCCAAGACGATTCAGCTCTTTCAAGTAGTCCGCCCATTCCTCGTTAACCTTGCCCGTCTTAATCCACTCGGCTCGTTTCCGGTTCACGTAGGCGAACAAGTCGGTTTCAATCGTGGACAGCTGCTTCTGGTCTTCCAGCGAGAAGAAAATTTTCGGATAGTTGTTCTCCGCCTTCATGTAAGGAACAAGTCTTTCTTTCATAATGTTAAGGCGCCAAGCCGCATCGTCCGGCTTTGTTGTGTATTTGCCGTAATACTCGTCGAGGATCGCAAGCGGGCCGCCGATATTCGTCTTCTGGCGAAGCTCTGCCGGAGCAGCCCCTTCAAGCGGAAGATGCTCGAGCATGCCTTTTGCCTCGTCAAATTTGAAAATGTTCTGCTGCGTTTCATCGCCGTAAGTGCCCCAGTTATCTTGCACCGATTGAAGCGGCTCGTACAGCTGGTCGATCCATTTCGCCGTTAACTCTACGTTTTTGTTCGCGCTTGTAATAACCATGCGGCCGCGGTCAAAGCCATAGTTGTTCGTGCGGGTGACGTTTACTTCGCCGGAAGGGCCGGCCAGCGGCTGCATCAGATCATATTTATCGTTGTTGCCCGTAATGTTCGCTTTGTCCCAAGTGAAGTATAAGCCGTAACGATCATCTTGGCCTTTCGCCAGGAAAGTATTGTAATCCTGCTCGAACGATTCCTCGTCGATCAGATCAAGCGCGTACAGATCATGCAAATAGTTCACGGCATCTTTGTAGCCATCCTGATCAGCCGTAAAAACTACCTTGCCGTCATCGGTTACAACGGTATGATCGCCGTTATCGCCAAGGCCAAAAGAGCCAAACAGGAAGTTCAAATCCTCGTTGCCGTTATTCATCACAACGCTGAGCGGAATCTCGTCGGCCTGGCCGTTGCCGTTCGGGTCATCCTTTTTGAAGGCCAGCAGCACGTTCTTTAATTCCTCCGTCGTAGTTGGCATCTTCAAACCAAGCTTGTTCAGCCACTCCACGTTAATCCAAGGAATATCGTTGACGGAGTGAATGCTTTCCTTGCCCGCGCCAAGCTCCTCGATCCAAGGGAAGCTGTAAATATGACCGTCCGGCGCGGTCATCATCGCTTTGTATTCCGGCGCATCCGCAAGCACCTTCTGCAGATTCGGCATGTATTTCGCAATAAGATCTTCGAGCGGAATAATCGTTTTGTCCGTGCCCAGCTTCAGCAGGTCGTAGTCGGAGTAGGCCGCATCCAGGATGGCATCCGGCAGATCGCCGCTGGCTACCGCAAGATTTCTTTTCTCAACGAAGGAGTCCGAGGTGAAGTTCTTCCAATTAATATGAACGCCGGTCTTCTCTTCAAGCCTCTTGTAGATCAGCTTCTGGTTCGGGTCTGTTGGGGCAAGCGGCGAGCTTTGCGTCATAAAGTTCAGCGTCACTTTCTCCTGCAGCGGGAAGGATACCTCCTTCAGATCATAGCTCTTGGAAGCGGCCGAGCCTTTGTCTCCGCTGCTGCAGCCTGCAAGCATGGAGATGGACAAAGCAAGGACTGTTGCGGAATACATCGTCTTTTTCATAGAATAATTCCCCCGTATCTGTTATTTGATGGAGCCAACCATAACGCCTTTCTCGAAGTACTTCTGGAAGAACGGATACATAATGATGAGCGGTAAACTGGAGACCACAATAGACGAATATTTAATCATCTCCGACAGCTTCTTCAGCTCGGCTTGGGCAAGAATGTCCGAGATCATGCCGGGATCCACCTGGTTCTGAATCAGAATCGACCGCAGAACAAGCTGCAGCGGGAACAGCTGATTGTTGTCGAGATATATCATCGCGTCGAAATACGAATTCCATTGCCCAACAAACGCATATAGGGCAAGGACAAAGATAATGGGTTTGGAAAGCGGCAGGATGATTTGGAAAAAGAGTCGTTGATCCGTAGCGCCGTCAATCTGAGCAGCCTGGTTTAATTCCTTCGGAATACCCGCAAAATAAGTTCTCGCCAAAATAATGTTGTACACGCTCACCGCGCCGGGCAGAATTATCGCCCAGATCGTATTCAGCAGGTTAAGGTCTTTGACAACCAGATACGTCGGAATCAATCCGCCGCTCAGGAACATCGTAATCAGGAAAAACACCATAAACAGCCGTTTGCCTACAAAACCTTCAAGGCTAAGCGGATAGGCGGCAAAGACCGATACGACAACGGTAGCCAGCGCGAAACCCGCGGAATACAGGATGGCGTTCAGAAAGCCTCTTAACATGGCGGCATTGCTCAATATTTTCTCGTACCCGGTTATGCTCCAGTCCGAGGCGTTAAGCGACAGCCCCTTCGTCAGCAGCGCATTAGGGTTCAAGAAGGAGGCAAGGAGCACGTAAAGAAGCGGGAAGAGAACGATCATCACGAGCAGGGCAAGCAAGACGTAGGTAATAACGAGCAGAACGCGGTCCTTTCGGGAAATGTGAATGTCCATAAGTCCTCCTAAAAAGAATTTTCACATAAATAGCCGGATGGCAGTTCGTGATGATTCTTGCATCGAAAGCATTAGCTTTAATACAGGCCTTCTCCTTCGTTCAGCCGCTTCACGACGGCATTCACGAGGACGAGCAGAATGATGTTGATAATGGAGTTAAACAGGCCGATGGCGGTGGAGTAAGCATAGTCGCCTGACTGAAGGCCAACCTTGTAGACGTAAGTCGCGATAATTTCCGACGTTGGCGTATTCATCGCGGTCTGCATTAGAAAAGCCTTCTCGTAACCAATCGACATGATGCCGCCGGCCGCCAAGATGAACAGAACCGCCATAACCGGCTTAAGCGTAGGCAGATCGATATGCCAGATGCGCCGCAGGAGCGAAGCGCCGTCAACGGTTGCCGCATCATGCAGCTGCGGATCCACATTGGAGAGGGCGGCAACATAAATGATCGAGGCCCAGCCCGCGCCTTGCCAGATGCCCGACAAAATGTAGACCGTGCGGAAATAAGCGGGATCGGACATAAACGAGATTGGCTTATCCGTAAACATGGTGACAAGCGAGTTGATGACCCCTGTCGGCGACAGGAAAACAAACAGCATGCCGGTAAGGACAACAACCGAGATAAAGTTGGGCGCGTACAGGATCAGCTGTATATTTTTTTTGATCCTAGCCCCTCTGATCTGGTTAAGCATAAGCGCCAGCACGATTGGAACCGGGAAGCCCAGCAGCAAGCCGTAGACGCTTAGCTTCAGCGTGTTCATGAAAATATCGTAGAAGTTGGGCGATGACAGGAACCGGTTGAAGTTCTCGAAGCCAACCCATTCGCTTCCCATGATACCCTTCAGCGGACTGAAGTTTTTGAAGGCGATAATGGAGCCGTACATCGGAACATACTTAAATACGATGGTCAGCACGACGGCCGGCAGCAGGAAGAGATACAGCGTGTAATTTCTGAATACGTAATAGATCCAGCTTGGCTTTTGTTTTCTGCTAATGGATGCGCTTGCCAATGTTATTCCCCCTTAAGAGTGCGCTTTCATACGGAGCCCGGGAAAAGCGGATTGAATACGTCTTCCCGATTTCAGGGTAAGTATATGTCAACCGGATGACATATGTCAACCGGTTTCATAAAATCGGATTTTGTGGTTTAATCAAAGAGGCATTAAGCTTATAATAGGTTCCATAAAGCGGTAAGACAGGAATGAGGTGAGGCAAGTGAACCCGAAAATAAGCGATGTGGCGGAAAAAGCCGGCGTATCCAAAACGACGGTGTCGCGGGTGCTCAACAATCGCGGCTATATCAGCCAAGAGACGAAAGACGCCGTATACGGCGCGATGAAGGAACTGAACTATTTTCCCAATGATGTCGCACGGTCGTTATTTAATAAAAAGACAAATCTGATCGGGCTTATTCTCCCGACGGTGAACAATCCGTTCTTCAGCGAGCTGGCCTTCTATATCGAGAGCATCTGCGCGGAGAAAGGGTATAAAGTCTTGCTTTGCAATAGCAGCCATAGCAGGGAGAACGAGGAGCGGTACCTCGATATGCTGCTGCGTAATCAGGTGGACGGCATTATCGTATGTTCGTATAACCGGGGCTTCCACCACTACAATCACGGAAAAATGGCCGTTGTCGCAATCGACCATTACTTGGCTCCTTCTATTCCGGTGGTTGGTTCGGATAACTATAACGGCGGCAAGCTGGCAACAGGGCTGCTGCTCGCAAAAGGCTGCCAAAATATTGTCCATATTAACGGTCCGATTGAACTGGCAACTCCGGCGAATCTGCGGCGGAAAGCTTATGAAGATGTGATCAGAGAGAACGGCCGCGAGCCCATCGTGTACGAGAACCGCCTGTCGTTTGACCAGAACAGGTATTCGAGTCTGTTCGATCAGATCTTCGCGGAACATCCCGAAGTGGATGGCGTGTTCGCCAGCGACGATCTGATTGCGGCAGCGTTTATCCAATACGTGAAGAAAAAAGGACTGCGGATTCCGGAGGATATCAAGGTCATCGGCTATGACGGATCGGAGACGGTACAAGCTTTCCTACCGGAGCTCACGACGATTCAGCAGCCTATCAAAAGCATTGCTCAAGAATGCGTTCGGATCTTGTCGGAGCAGATTAACGGCGAAGCCGATCATGAGGCGGAAGAGGTTTATTTGCCGGTTCGGCTGATGGAAAGGGAAACCACATAGAACGTGGTTTCTTTTTTGGCTCATATGTCAACCGGTTATCACATTAAGGGAGAGGATTATGATGGCGGGAAATGTCGTTTGTATTGGGGAGCTGTTGATTGATTTTTTCTGCATCGATATCGATGTGGATCTGGAGCAAGGCGAGCGGTTTGCGAAAAAAGCAGGAGGAGCACCTGCTAATGTCAGCGCGGCAATAGCCCGGCTGGGTGGGAGCGCTGCTTTTGTTGGCAAAGTCGGAAAGGATCCGTTCGGGCATTATTTAAAGCGGACATTGGAGGAGGAAAAGGTCGATACTTCCATGCTGATGCTGGATGCCGGAGTGTCTACAACGTTAGCCTTCGTCTCGCTGGAAGCAAGCGGGGAGCGGGATTTTGTGTTTAACCGTGGCGCGGATCGTTACGTCGAGCTGGATGAGATTGACCGGGACCGTCTTGATGCCGCGTCCGTCCTGCATTTTGGCTCGGCTACAGCTTTACTGGACAATCCGTTTCGCGCGACTTATACAACGCTATTGCAGGGAGCTGCGGAGAATGGACGGTCGTTTATCTCCTTTGATCCGAACTACCGCAAGGATCTGTGGGGGGACCGGCTTAACGACTTCATCAAGCTTGCTCGGGATGGCGCGTTGCAGGCCGATCTCGTCAAAGTAAGCGAGGAGGAACTGCAGCTAATGACCGATGAGGCGGATCCTGGGGAAGCCATCCGGCTCATTCATAGGCTGGGGGCTAAGCGGGTTTGCGTGACGCTGGGCAGGAACGGTACGTTGGTGTCCGACGGCAAGAATTTGATGCAGGTACCGAGTATTACGGTGAAGTCCATTGATTCTACCGGAGCGGGGGACGCCTTTGTTGGTGCTTTGCTATGGCAGATCAGCAGGCTGGAGGAGCCAAAGGGAATGTCGTTCGATCAGCTATTGTCCTTCGTGGAATTTGCCAATAAAGTAGGGGCGATCGTATGCACGAAGGTAGGGGCCATTGCCGCACTGCCAACGCTTGAAGAAGTTAATCGGTATCCAGCGTAAAAAAAGGGAGGCAGCGGTTCGGGTAACCGCATGCTTCCCTTTATGCTATTAGTGATAAGCCGGCGTCTCGATGCCGCATGGTCCGCCGTCCGGATTTGCTTCCAGCGACAGCTCGGAGCCGTCTGCCTTGTAGAGCGGATTGTACCAATGAGAGATGGACATCGCGCTGCTGTTCGCGTAGTGGGAAATAAAAGCGCGGCGGAAGCGGTCTTTTGTTTTGTTCCGGTAAGAGCCGTGAATCAGATTGCCGTTAAAGAACAGGATATCGCCGGGCTCCATGATCGCTGCAACGGGCTTTTCCTCTTTTGGCGGCTTCACGTAATGGTTGGTGAACGATTCGTTCGAATCGGATTCTTCCGGGCATACAATTTCATACGTATTTGTTTTCGGAACAAGAAGCATACAGCCGTTTTCTTCGTCGCAGCGGTCGATAGCCGCCCATGCTGCAATGCAGTTTCCCGGCTCCACTTTCAGATAAAAGTTATCCTGATGCAGCGCTTGACCGCGCGAGCCCGGAGGTTTGTAATAGAACATGCTTTGCGCAGCCAAAGCCTCTTCTCCGTACAGATCGTGCATAATGTCGAGAACAACCGGATGCAGCATGTAATGCTTGCTTAGATCGTTGTAACGGTGAGGATGCATCACCCGCGGATAGCGGCGAAGCGGATCCTCCTGCTCTCCGTCCAGAACCGGCTCGAAGTAGCCGGGAATCGGGGTAAGGCTGATTTTATCGAACTCGGCCCGGATTTCCTCGATCTCTTCCTTGCTCCAAACGCCCTTTACGATGACATAACCTTCCGTCTCGAACTGCTTCATCTGCTCCTCGGTGAGCACTTTAAGCGACTGGTTCATTTGTATGGCCCCTCTCCTTGTTGTTTGCTGCTTCTTGTCTCTAATTGTAGGGCGTAAAAGGAAAAGGTAGAAGTCGCGATTATGCTCAATACTGCTTGGATTCTGCTATTACGCTGGACGAATGAAGGCTGGCGCGATACCCTTAGGGTAATGAATCGGAGCGGGGTGGAAATGGTGGAGAAGGAATCGAAGAACGGCGTCGTTACGGGACATTTCTTGGAAAACGAATCCTATTGCATGGTGCGTCCTGCCGGAAGGGAGGATTGGCTGCTCGTTTACACGCTGGATGGTCAGGGTTTTTTTCGAACGGCTGCGGGAGAGAAATTATGCAAGGCGGGGGAGCTGGTACTGCTCCGCAAAAGGGTTCCTCATACGTATGGTACCGTAAAGGGAGATACGTGGAACTTTATGTGGGTGCATTTCAATCGGCTCCCGGAGCTGTCCTTGCTTCCCGATGAAGAGGTGCTGCTCTGTCCGCTGCCTTCAAGCGAGCTGCAGCGAAGGGTGATCCGCATCTTCCGGTCGCTACTACATGACTCAAGGGCGCAGGGCGGGTTCTGGGAGGAGCTTTGCGATAATCAGCTAAGTGCCTTAATTCTGCTAATGGCCGGACAGCTTGCGGACAAGCTGGATTACCGCGTCAGCCAGGTCATGCGGATTTTATCCGCGCAGATGCAGGAGCCGTTATCCATTAACGAGCTGGCAGCGCGGGTAGGGCTGTCCGCCTCCCGGCTGTCCCATCTATTCAAGTCGGAGACCGGCCGCTCCATTGTGGACACGCTAAACAATATGCGTCTCGAGCAGGCCGTTCTGCTTATGCTGCAGGCTGGCCGAACGGCCGGGGAAGCAGCCTTCGACGTTGGCTTCCAGAGCTATAACCATTTTGCCGCCTTGTTCCGCAGGAGGTACGGCTGCGGTCCGGCGGAGTATAAACGGAAGGCGGACTCTACGTCTATACCCGGGACTTGAATTGGCTGGGCGTCAGGCCGACAAATTTCTTGAACTGCCGCATGAAATGCGTCTCATGCTCGTACCCGCAGCTTGCCGCGATAGCCGATATGGAGTGGGTGCTGTTCTTGAGCAAATATTTGGCGAGCTCCAGCCTGCCGTTAATCATATCGGTGACGACGGAGCAGCCGAAAATATCCTTATAGAGATGCTGGAAGTAAGACTTGCTGAGGTGCACGCGGTCAGCCAGCATCTCTACCGTAACATGGCTTTGCGGCGAGTTATACAGCTCGTCCCGCAGCTCGGAGAACTGCCGGATATAACGGCCTGGCCGCTCGGGATGCTGGGAAAGCTGGTGCAGATTGCTCAGCTTCATCAGAAGCGCCCGGATATCCGTATCCAGAATTTGATCCCTCAAATGCCCGCCTTGCTTCTGAACGCGGTGGAGCTCCATAATGCTTCTCGAGATCAGCATAGGGTCAACGGCCGGGACGGGAGTATCCAGCGGGAAGTTAAGTTCGGCAAGCAAGCCCCTCAGCTCTTCGCCCCGGCAATGAAACCAGTCGTTTACGAAAGGCAACTCAAATTGCATATACGAATGCGGCGTATCCGGCTGGAACAGGATAAACGAATCGCTGTCCACAAGAATACGCACGCCCCGTATGATAACCTCGGATTTCTTCTTGAACAGAACAAAAGCATAATCCCCCGAACCGTTTGGCCGGATAATCGAAATTCCGTGAGGATGGACGAACCGGTAGCCGCAGCTGTCTAATCGGATGATCGTCAGCAGCTCCTTTCTTCAAAAAAGCACGATAGGTCAGTTTTTTCTCATTATAGTGAATTGTAGGCGCTTTCTCAATCCCATACAATCTTTCTTATAGAACTATTTATTATCGTCCTGTGCGCGGGTAGGAGCTGAAGCAAGCATGACAATCACAGAATCTGTCAGTAAAAGGGAACGGGACGGCTGCAAGGGCTGCTCGGCCGATGTCAGAGTGACGGAAGAGCAGATTCAGCGTCTGATCTCCAAGATCAAACCCGATGCCTGCGTAACGGACGAGCTGTACGCGAAGCGGCTCGCCGCATGCGAAGGCTGTGCAAGCATGGCTTACGATACGACCTGCATGCATTGCGGCTGTCTCGTGCAAGTGCGAGCCAAGCTGAAGGATAAAGGATGCCCGCATCCGCAGCAGGCGGTTCGGGCGTTATGGGAAGCGAGACATTTCTGAAGCGAACGCTTACGAGGCAAGAATCATCACGAACAGCCATTCGGCTGTTTGTGTAATCATTCTTTTTAGGAGGCTTTTTACAAATGAACAAAGCAGTTGTCCATGCAGACTGGTCGATCGGCACGATTAACAAGAATATCTATGGCCATTTCGCCGAGCATCTTGGCAGATGTATTTATGAAGGCTTGTGGGTGGGGGAAGATTCGGGCATTCCGAATACGGACGGTATCCGAAACGACGTTATCGAAGCGCTGCGCAATCTCAAGGTGCCTGTCCTGCGCTGGCCGGGCGGCTGTTTTGCCGACGAGTATCACTGGAAAGACGGCATCGGTCCCCGCGAGACTCGCAAGAGAATGGTCAATACGCACTGGGGCGGCGTGGTGGAAAATAACCATTTCGGCACGCACGAGTTCTTCCGCCTATGCGAGCTGATTGGCGCCGAGCCTTATATCTGCGGCAACGTGGGCAGCGGTTCGATTCAGGAAATGTCCGAATGGATGGAATACATGACGTTCGACGGCGATTCCCCGATGGCGAATCTGCGCCGCCAGAACGGCCGGGAAGAGCCTTGGAAGCTGAAATATTTTGGCGTTGGCAACGAGAACTGGGGCTGCGGCGGCGAGATGCTTCCGGAGCATTACGCGGATCTGTACCGCAACTTCCAGACGTATGTCCGCCAATACGGCGATAACAAACTGTACAAAATCGCAGGCGGCGCCAACTCGAGCGATTACCGATGGACCGACGTGCTGATGAACAAAGCGGAGCGCTTTATGAGCGGTCTGAGCCTGCATCACTACACGGTTCCGGGAGAATGGGCCGACAAAGGCTCTGCTACGGAATTTGACGAGAACGACTGGTTCGTGACCATGAAGAAAGCCGAATACATGGACGAGCTTCTTACCCGTCACAGCACGGTAATGGATCGATACGATCCAAGCAAGCGCGTTGGCCTGATCGTTGACGAGTGGGGCACTTGGTTTAACGTGGAGCCGGGAACCAACCCGGGCTTCCTGTATCAGCAGAACACGATGCGCGACGCGCTTGTTGCGGCGATTAACCTGCATATTTTCCATAAGCATTGCGATCGCGTACAGATGACCAACATTGCCCAAATGGTTAACGTTCTGCAGGCGGTGGTTCTGACGGAAGGGGATAAAATCCTGCTGACGCCTACGTACCATGTACTTGAAATGTACAACGTCCACCAGGATGCCGAGGCACTGGCGATTCATGGTCAATTCGGCAAAGTAAATGCCGACGGCAAAGAGCTGGATCAAGTTGGCGTTACCGCGTCCAAGAAGGATGGCGTCATCCATGTCAGCCTGTACAACCTGCATCCGTCCGAACAATCGGAGATCAGCCTTGAGCTGCGCGGTGCCGAAGGCAGCTTCAACTGCACGGGCAGGCTGCTCGCAGCGGATGCGATTCAGGCGCATAACACCTTCGAAGAGCCTTCCAAGGTGAGCGTGAAGGCATTCTACGAAGCGAAGATCGAGAATGGCAAATTGAGCCTTAATCTGCCTGCCGCATCGGTAGTTACGCTTCGTTTGGAGCAATAAACGATTAGAGCCGATAAGTCCCACTTTGCGGGGCTTATCGGCTTTATTTTTTTGTGGGGAGGACAAGAGGGCTGAGGCTTAACGCTTCCTATGTTGGATTTCCTCCAGTAAAATGGTGTCTTTTACCTGCACCCTTGCATCTACGCTGGATTTCATCCCGTGTATTCCTTCATTGTGGTCTTCTGTCAATTAAGTAGACACTTATTT